>CACXJP010000105.1 GCA_902768065.1 uncultured Erysipelotrichaceae bacterium | reverse complement strand
ATGCATATTCTGGATCAGGTATTAAGTGTCCCTTATCTTCTGGATCTCTTTGATATCCGAAACTTGGAGCACTACCTATCCACTTACCATCTCTTCTTTTATCATTTAAAACATTACGTATCTTAACTGAATTTTGTTTACTATAAAAGTCGTTACAAGCAAAGATAAATGTTGATGAATCATTGCTTGCTTGATTAACAGCATTATCATACCCCTCTAGCATAGAAATAAATCTTATTCCATTTTCAGGAAAGAAAGTTTCAACATAATACCCTGTTAAAATATGATCTCTACCTAATCTTGATAAGTCTTTTACTATTACAAGATTAATTCTTTTAGCTTTAATATCTTCAATTAGTCTTTGAAATCCTGGTCTATCAAAAGTAGTGCCAGAATATCCATCATCTACATATTCATCTACAAAAATAAATCCTTTTTCCTTAATAAAGTATATTTCTTTGGTTAAGGACACTCTCACTTTCAGATTCGTAAGACTTGCCTTCATCAGCTTCTGATAATCTTATATAAATTCCTGCTTTATAGTAATCTGGCATCTGTTTTAAAGTGTTATACAAGCTTACTCTCCTTTCTTACCCGTATAACAACTAAAGCCAATTAAATTATAACACATAAATTTAACTTGGCCCACGATATCAGTCTCTATTTACCATACTTTTTATAAATTCAGTTACCAGTTCATTAAAATTAGGAGAATCATCTTTGAAAGTTATAAATTCAGTTACCAGTTCATTAAAATTAGGAGAATCATCTTTGAAAGTTTCTATTATATTAAACATAAGCCACCTCATTTAAGTTTATGAGTGTCTTAGTCATTTTATATCTCCTCCTTTGCTTTAAAACTTTCTAATATTCTCTCTAACTCTTCTTGCTCTTCTATAGTTGCTTCTTTTGATTCGATAGGTTCACCATGCCAGTATTCAACACCATTATCATCAACATAATAAATTTTATCTAATATATCTTTTTTCTTTTTATTATATTTATTATCATGGTTAAAATTATTTTGAATACTAGTATTAATATTTCCTTGAATACTTGTTATTCTTTTCTTTAATACTTCGGATAGTCTAATTATCCTCTTTGAATTATTAGTTTCACTATTGTTAATTTCTATATCAATATATCCAAACTTTGATAAACTACTTATACTCTTTGATACTGTGGGCTTTGTACAATTAAATTTATTCATAAAATACCTATTAGTAGGCCAACAATATCCATTTTTCTTACATAGTGACACAATGTCTATTAATAATATTCTCTCAAAGTAAGTTAATCTGTTATCTCCTAATACTGATTCTGGTAGTACTAAACTTATAAATGGTTCTTTTACCATTGTTTCTCCAATATAAGATTATCAAGTTTAGTAGTTCCATGTTATCCTCCTTTCTTTACCAGTCTTTTTAGGAACACGTAAAAAGAACTGAACACATTAGTCCACAACAAAAACAAGGGGAATATTTTCCAATCTTGTCCGTTAGATTAATATGTACTCAGTTCTTCACTGACTAATCAATTATGCATCAATCATATGCATAATTATCTTTTCTAATTTTTTAATAGCTATTATTTTTCTTGTTTTATATTTATATATGTTTAAATGTACTAGCCACATTCCCGTATGGCTAGTATCATTATATCATCAATTACTTCTATTTCAATAAGTAATCGTTCGACAATTTTTGACATTTTTTATGCCAATACTTTTAGTATCTTCATCACATTTCAAATAAAATAGTATCGTGTACAAACGAAGAGTACACACACTTTGTTTACTTAATATCATTATTAATAATTATTCTTGAGAATCGTTAAAATCAAACAATTTTACATTTATTGCATTTATTTTATCTGATATAACCAATTCAAATGAAACTTTATCTGAAATATTTAACTTCCTAAAATCACCTTTAAACTGACTACAATGAAAAAATATTGTTTGATAAGAATAACTAAATGGTGTAATAAATCCATATCCATTTTCTTTTTTTAATGAACTAATATATCCATAATTCAATTCTTTTATTGAGGCTTTATAATTTAGAATATCATTAATTTTTTTTGACTCTTCGCCAGATAATTTCTGACAAAGTTTTTCTAAATCGTTTTGAAATAATTCTTCCTTTTTATGACCATTTTTTGCTGCTAATATATATGGATGATATTTAAACAAAAAATTAATAAAATCTTTTGTATCAAATTTAGAATTAGAAAGCAGCTTAACATAAATATGACACAATTTAAATA
>CACXJP010000104.1 GCA_902768065.1 uncultured Erysipelotrichaceae bacterium | reverse complement strand
TCTTTATTAACATTAATAACTGCAAAAACAATAAAATAAACAACAAGTATAATTAAAATAATTTTTCCCTTACTCAATTTCACAATATCACTCCTTAAATAAATTATATCACAATACTATAAAATATAATAAAAAGACTTCCAAAGAAGTCTTACTTTTTTATTATTGTTTTAGGTTTATCTTCATTATTAAATTTAATCCCATTAACTGTACTATCAATTGTATTAACTATTGCTTCAATCGGAACACCACTTTCATAAGCAGTTACAACCATATTTGATAAAGAATCTAATATAGCATTAGCTTGATCTGCATTATCTCTCTTCTTACCAAGAATAATATCATTAAAATCAATAAAATCATCTTCATCATTAATCTCTACTTTATTAAAGAAAAACACAGTCCCTTGTCCAACTGAAATTCCTATTTCAAAACCAAAGTCATCCAATTTAACTCTATAAAAATTACCAAAATCACTCTTTGTAAAAAAATACATATGGTTTCCATCAGCATATTTATTAATTCCTTCATAGAATAGATTTAATATTTCAACATTTTTTCTATCAGACTCACTTATTTTTTCTGGAAAATATAGCCAATCATCATCAGAAAAACCATCTTTATCTTGAGTAAATTGCTTAAGCCATTCAATATATGAAGTATTAGACATCATACCTTTTATTTTCTCGTCTTTTTCTTGTTGCTCCGCAATAAAATTATCAATATATTTTACCATATTTTCATTATCTTCTCCTATTTTCTTTTCCTTTACACTCATAGTAAAACCTCCTCCGTGTCTTCATATTATAGCACATTTTTTATTATTTAAAATAAATTTTATATGTTAAAAGCATTTGATAGTTTTAAGAAATCTTCTAGTTCAGATAATATAAACTTATTAAATAAAATCTCAATAAACACCTCATAGGATAGTTTTTTACAACACAAAAAAAACTAATCCGTATCACGAATTAGTTATTTATCAAAGTCAAACATATAAGTTCGACCAGAATTCCTTATGGTAGCGCCGGAGAGATTCGAACTCACGACCTATCGGGTATGAACCGATTGCTCTAGCCAACTGAGCTACAGCGCCATTTCAAAGTTGCAAATTAATAATAACAAAAATTATTATAAAATGCAACACTTTTTTTCTTTAAAAGTAAAGAATTATAAATTATCGATGTCTTGCCTTGTTATCAAAACCAAGATAATCTTCATCTGTACGATCATATTGTCTTGAAAATGATTTTATAACCACATCATATGGTAAAACTGTGTTTTCTCTTCCATTTACTATTTTTTCAGCATCTTCATGTGATATTCTATAACAGAACTTATCACCAATTTGAGCAGGAAAACTTGCACTACTCAAATTAAATCTTGTTGCCACCTCATCCTCTACATACAAAAGGTTAGTACTTTCATCTGAATAAATAGTAATAATTTCTCTAGAATCATTATTTTGTTGAGTATTATTGTTTTGTGGGAAAAACTGTTCATAATATGCAGCTAAATAGTCTATATATTCATTATCAGTTTCATATGGATATCTATCTCTTGGCTTTAATATATTTGTACCAGGTATATACTCACCATTCTCATTTCCCTCAAGTCCAGTCTGATTATGATTAGAATCTATAGAAGTTGAATCATTATTAATATTTGTACTACTTTGATTATTATTACTATTATTATGACTATCATAATCATCTAATCCATCAGGATTAGTTATCTCAAACATATAGTCATCTTCTTCTATGTCATCATTATGATTATCATTCGACGAAATACCATTAGGATTATCATTTATCGATAATTATGTAAGTAATTGAAATAATCTTCTTCACTCTCATTAACAAGTCTTTGTCTCGGATAATTTAAGACTGTATTTTGAGCAGGAATATTTATAAATCTATTTTTTGTATGCGGAACATGGAGTCTAACATTGATAACTCTTCCTAAAGGATCATTTTCCCTAATGCAAGGAGTACGACTATGATCAGCCCCTCTTATAGATAAATTATCATAAACAACTCTTCTATCATTATCTTTATCAGTAGATGTAACATAATCCCCTTCTCTTTCTCTTACATTAGTAACAGCATCTGCGATTACACTAGAATCTATATTATTAATTAAATTTGAATTTAATAAAGCATCTCTATATGCATTATCTCTTGACTCTAAATTTCCACTAACATATGAATTTTGATTAACATCTAGCCCCATTAATTGAAGCATTCTTATTCCATAACCAAATGGATTAATAACATATCCTGGATTACTATTTAATAA
>CACXJP010000103.1 GCA_902768065.1 uncultured Erysipelotrichaceae bacterium | reverse complement strand
TATTATCTTCCACTATGTGTTTGTACAGGTATGATTATAGGACTTGCTATTGGCTCAAGTATAAAAAAAGATAAAAAGAAAAAGTAATACAAATTACAATTTATTAATTAGATCAGAATATTAAGATATTCCCGTACATTAAGGTGAGAAATAATCTCATCTTTTTTTGTAATATTGCGATTAGCAAGCCAATGAAAAAATGACTAGGTTTTATGGTATAATAATATTAAATGTTAAGTTTGGTTGACAAATTTCCAATAAAACTTGGTGGAGTGCAACTAAAATAATCTGTATAATTAATCGTGAAAGAGGTGAAATTATGAGTTTAGGTCAAAGATTGATTGAACTAAGAAAATCAAAACAATTATCTCAAGAAGAAGTAGCTGATAAATTAAATGTTACAAGGCAAACTATTTCTAAATGGGAAACAGACCAAAGTTCTCCAGAATTTGATAAAATAATTCCATTGTGTGAACTTTTTGAAATATCAACTGAAGAATTAATTACAGGAAGAAAGGAAAAGACAGAGGAACAAAAAGAAATTATACTGGATACTGAAGAAAATAAGAAAAAAAGAACTATTGGATTAGTTAGTAGTATATTTTTATACTTTTTATCAGTAGTTTGGATTATGATTAGTATTCCAGTATTAAATATGAATCCAGTTGTAGGTAGTGCAATATTTCTTTTGATTTGTGGTATAGCAACTTGTGTATTGGTTTATTCAAGAATAATGTTTAAAAAAGAGAAAACAGAAGCAGAAAAGAAAAAAGATAAACGCTACAAACAAATTGAAGATATAGCGGGTTTAATTACAGTAATAATTTATTTAGCAATTAGTTTTATTACTATGGCTTGGCATATAACATGGTTTATTTGGTTAATATATGCTTTATTGATGGAAATAGTAAAGTTAATACTTTCCTTGAGAGGTGATAGCAATGAATAATAAAACTCCTAAAATTATTCTTATTGTCTTTTTAAGTATATTAGTAATTGGATTATCTATATTCTTTGTGAATATTCTAACAAACAAAAACTTTAGATTTGGACACTTTAGTTTTGGACATAAAGTAAGTAATGAATTAGTATTTAATCAAGAATATGAAGCTATTTTTGATATTATTAAGATTGATTCTAAATCAAGCGATATTGAAATAAAAGAAGGAAATGAATCAAAAGTAAAAGTTGTTATTTATGGAGATAAGGATGAAACGAATGTAGAGATTGTAAATAATAAATTAAACATAAAGTCAAATGAAAAAAAATGTATAGGTTTTTGCTTTAATATGACAATTGCTAAAATAGAGGTTTATCTTCCAAGTAGTTATTCTGGAAATATAAATATTGAAAATAACTATGGAGATGTAAATATTGGGAATTTTGATAATTTAATTTTAGATGCTAAATTAGATGCTGGAGATATTAAAGTTGATTCTTTAAAATCAGGTAAGATTAAAAATTCCTATGGAGATATTAAAATATTAGGATATTCAAAAGAATTAGAAATAGATCAAGACTGTGGAGATGTAGAAGTCTCTGAAGTAGATAGAATTAAACTTGAAAATAACTATGGTGATATTGATATTGGAAAAGTAAATGAATATTTACAAATAAAAGAAGATTGTGGAGATGTAAAAATAGATTCATTAAACTTAAAAGAAAATTCAAGCATTCATAATAGTTATGGCGATATAAAAATAGGCTCAACAAATGAAATATATATAAATGCAAAAACAAGTTTAGGAGATACAAAAATTAATAATAACTATCAAAAATCATATGTTACTTTGACTATTGATAATAGTTATGGAGATATTAGAGTTAATAATTAATTTTTAATATGTAATTTTGATGGTCTTAATGATTGTACTATTAAGATGTTGAGAACTAATTAAGATAAATCTATATGAGATTTATCTTTTTTAGTGTATAATATATCTGATAGACAAATAGTAATTTGTAAAGGAGATAGTTTATGAAGAATAATGAAAAAAATTCAAACAAAAAAATTGCTGGAATATATTATTTTGCATCATTGTGTTTCTATATTGCTGCAATAATAAATTTTAT
>CACXJP010000102.1 GCA_902768065.1 uncultured Erysipelotrichaceae bacterium | reverse complement strand
AAAATATAAAGATTTGGATAATTGAAAGGTGGTGAAAAAATGTCAGATGGAGTAAGACAAGAAGGAGATGAACTACTAAAAGTAGTAGAAAGTCTAAGATCTGAAGCAGATCAATTCAATAAAACAGTAAATGATATGTATACATCAATGAAACAAGTAATTGGTGAAGAAGAAGATGCTAATAAAGGATGGTGGGGTCCAAAAGCTGCTCAATTTATTGAAAATGTTGAGCAAAAAAGACCAGAATTTACTACAGCATTTAATACAATTAATGCTATGGCACAAAATCTAGAAGATCAAGTTACAGCATGGGATAATTTTGAAGTATAAACTGAAGGAGGTATATTATGGCAGTTAAGTCAGGAATGGTCTATGATAAGATCATTCAATTATGTGAAACTTTAACAACAAAAGCAAATACAATTGCTGAAATATTTGATGAAATGAAAACTCAAAGAGTTGCTGAAATATCAACATATTATAGTGGTGAAGCAGCAGAATCATTTAAAAAAAACTTAACAACAATTTCTGCTAAAGTACAAGCAGATCTTGATTCAATCATTAAGAAGATTAAAGATGAAGCAGAAACCCAAAAGAGTGCTTATACATCTCAAGATGATAAGTTAACTGATACACAATAAAAAAATAAGGCATAAGCCTTTTTTTTTGCAAAAAAAAGGGATATACTTCATCCCTTTAATCTATATAAAGAGGATCTTCACACTTACAGTGAACCTTCCTCTACTTATAATATATGTATAATTAATATAAAAATACTAAAAAGTTGTATAAAATAATAAAATTTGTTAGAATGTAGATAATATTACAGGAGAGATTTATATGGAGATAAGAGAATTAAAAAATAGAATTGAAACAAATTTAGATATTATTAATAATTTATGGAGGTCACTTTGACATCCCAACAAAAAAAGAAGAAGTAAAAGAATTAGAAAAAAAGACAGAAGAACCAAATTTTTGGAATAATAGAGAAACAGCAGAAGAGATAATTAGTAAAATAAATGAACAAAAAAAATTAATAGAAAAAGTAGAATCATTAAAAAATGATCTAGAAAACAATATAGATATTCTAAATTTAATAGAAAATGATGATGATACATCTCTATTAAATGAAGTAGAAAAGAATACAGAACAAAGCATTGAAAAAATTGAAGAATTAAAAATGCTACTTTTACTTAATGGCCCTTATGATAAAAATGATTGTATTTTAGAAATACATCCAGGAGCAGGAGGGACAGAGAGTTGTGACTGGGCAAGTATGTTATATAGAATGTACACAAGATGGTGTGAAAAAAAAGGATATAAAGTAACAGTTCTTGATTATCAAGATGGTGATGAAGCAGGTATAAAGAGTGTATCAATAATGATAAAAGGACCATATGCATATGGATATCTAAAAAATGAAAAAGGTGTTCATAGACTAGTAAGATTATCACCATTTGATTCAAATAATAGAAGACACACATCATTTGCATCGGTAGAAATAACTCCAGATATTGACAAAGATGTTAGTATTGAGATAGATGAAAAAGATCTAAAAATAGATGTATATAGATCAACAGGAGCAGGAGGACAGGGTGTAAATACAACAGATTCCGCAGTAAGAATAACTCACTTGCCAACAAAAATAGTTGTCACATGTCAAAATGAAAGAAGCCAAATTCAAAATAAGGAACAAGCTTTAAGAGTGTTAAAAAACAAATTGTTATTAATAAAAATAGAAGAACAGGAAAAAGAATTAAATAAGATTAAAGGTGAACAATCAAATAATGAGTTCGGATCTCAAATTAGAAGCTATGTAATGCATCCATATTCAATGGTGAAAGATCATAGAACTAATGCTGAAACAAGTAATGTAGGAAAGGTAATGGACGGAGATATTGACCTATTCATTGAAAGTAATTTAAAAAAGGGGCTTTAATATGAATTTATTTTCCACTACAAAAAATCTGGCAATATTAGGAAACCTAGAAAAAAAGAATTATCTTAAAAGAATAATTCAATTTATCATAGGTTGTTTTATTGTGTCTGTTGCATACAATGTATTTATTGTAGATAATAAGATAGTTCCAGGTGG
>CACXJP010000101.1 GCA_902768065.1 uncultured Erysipelotrichaceae bacterium | reverse complement strand
ATCACATATGACAAAAAAGAATTGGTTCACTATAACAGCATACTTTGTAGAAAACAGTTACTCTACATGTGATCTAATGAATTTTGATAAAGAAAAACCAGAAGACGAATAAAAAAGACACTTAGTGTCTTTTTATTATTGTTTTGATTTTTGTTTTTACAAAATATCATTATTCAAAGCATAGTTTGATACACTTCTAAAGTTATCATCATAAGGATATTTTTGTTGACCAAACTTTAACCACATATCGGACCAAGAATTATCTCCAAGCAATGCTTGAACATCTTTATGATAGAATGTTTTATTATTATCTTGTTTATTAAGATCAACACAACCCTCTAAATCATATAATTTACATTGTAAATCACATTCTAATTTATCGCATTGATATGCAAATAAAGCCTCTTTTGTTTTTCGTTCATCAAACTCCAAAAATAGTTTTTCTATTAATTCACCATCAATTAAATTATCTAGTATTTCGTGCACTGCCTTATGTTCAAGAATTTCTTTTTCTTCTCTAGAAATCTGAAATTGAGTAATATCCCCAATAACAGCTTCTCCAATTTCATGAATTGCTAACATAAATATAACTTTCATTAAATCTATATCATAATTGAATTCTGATTTCATAGCAATTGCTAACATTTGTACTCCATAAATATGTTCAGCAACACTTTCAATTCTATCTCTTTTAACATTCCAATCTTTCCATCCTGTCCTAATGACATTTTTAAGTTTGTTACATATAACATAATAGTTAATTACTTTTTCTGCTTTTTCCATATTATCTTCATCTACCTTTTTGTTCGTTTCCAACTATTATAACACAATTTATATCATATAATTGACATATTTATTATAAAAAGAATAAAATAAATTTATTAGGAAAGGATTTGTTATGAGATTTATTAGTATTGGTGATTTAGTTTTAGATTATTATTTTAAGAATAACATTTTACTTGGTGTTGATGGTGGAATATCTGTTCACAATATAGTTGCAAATTTATCATATAAAGGAATGAAAACTTGTGCTATAGGTGCTTGTGGAAATGATATAAAGGGAGAAATATGCATTAGAAGTTTAAATGATTTAAAAGTAGATACATCTTTAATAAAAAAGTGTTCACAAGTAAAAACAAGAAGTATTTATATTAGTTTTATAGATGATGGTTTTATCTCAAAAAGAAAATGCCCAATCTGTGAGAAAAAAGAGTGGTATGATGAACAACTAATAGATAAGAAATATGTCATAAATAATATTAATAAAAATGATATTTTAATATTTGCTAATATCAATGAAACAAATAAAGATATTTTAAAAGATTGTAACAATAAAGCAGTTATCGATTTAGGCCATAAAAATGAATTTGAAAAATATGATGATAAATACATAATTGATTTCTTTAAAAGAAGATTTGAAATAATAAATATTAATGAAAAAGTATATGATTATTTTAAAGAAAGATTTAACAATAAGAATATATTTAATGGGGAATTAATAATTATAACAAAAGGAAAAAATGGTGCTGATTTTATATATAAGAATAAAACAATTACAAAGAAATTAATTCCATCAAAAGAGATAGATTCAAATGGAGCAGGGGATGCATTTTTCTCTTCTATAATTTATGATTATTTTACTGATAATTTCTCAATAGATAGTGCATTTAATAATGCAACTAAATTGACAAGTACTGTAGTTAGTTCATTAGGTGCAAGAGGACATCTACATAATATTTACAAAGTAGATAAAATAGATAATAATTGTATATGTACAGATTTTAAAATAAAAAGAGGTGAATAATTTGAATATATATAAAGAATTAAATTCAATAACTAAATATATTGATGATAATTTAGAAGAAGAAATATCATATGATGAACTATCGAAATTTTTAGGAGTAAATACTTATACTCTTCATAGATTATTCTCAATGATTGCAGGGTTATCATTATCTGAATATATAAGAAAAAGAAGACTATCATCCGCAGGATATGACTTATATGAAGGAAAAGAAAAAATAATAGATATTGCTATAAAATATCGATATGAAAGTGCAACATCTTTTTCAAGAGCCTTTTACAAGTTTCATGGTATAAAGCCAAGTGAAGTAAATAAAAATACTAACTTAAAAGTATTCCCAAGAATAGTCTTTGATGAAAACATCTATCAGACAAAAGAGCTAGAATATGAAATAATCGAATTAGATGAGATGGATTTATATGGAGTATCTATATTAACAAATAATAGTGAAATAGGGAAAACTGCACCATTATTTTTT
>CACXJP010000100.1 GCA_902768065.1 uncultured Erysipelotrichaceae bacterium | reverse complement strand
AAATCGAAGAAATAAATAAGATTATAACAAAACAAAAAAACTATTCTAAATAGGTTGTAAAATAGTAAAAAGTACATTACAATAGTAAGTCAATAAAAGTGAGGTATATACTATGAAAAAACTAATGGATATTAAAGGATATTGGAACTTTGCAGGAGATTATTCATTTAATGATAATGAAATGTGGGAAGGGAAAATACTATTGGATGAAGATGGATGGTTTGAAGGAATTGCCAATGATCCAAATAGTGGCTACACAAAAGATAGGTTGATATTTGGAGTTTATCACCCTGGTAAAATAATTGAACTAGTAAAAGTATCTCCAAAAGTAGTAAGTGATCCTTTTGTTTTTAGAGGAAAAAGAGATGCTAAGGGATATGATGGAAAGTTATCTTTAATTAGAATTTTTGGAGAAATGGATTGTGGAGTATGTCATATAATTACACAATATGCCGAAGATGAGAAAAATAATGATAGAAATATAGAAGAAGAAATAAAAGATCTTTTGAAAAGAATAGAAGCATTTAAAGCAACAAGCGACTATGATGATTTATATAATTATTCATATAATATGAAAGATGCACTATCAGAAGTAGCTTTAAGACAATATGAAAAAAGACCTTTTTCTCCCGAAGAAGCTCAAAAAATAATTGAAAAAACACAACCTGTTGAAGAAAAAGTTGTTACATCCACATTAGATGGCATAAAAAAACTTATCAAAAAAGGAGATAATTTAGAAACTGACTTACCTTTTTAAAATGAAATAAAAAAATACACATTATTAAATATGATGTGTATTTTCATTATCATCGTCTTTTTCAACTTCTACATCTTTTCCATCATCACTAAAAATATTACCCTGAGTTTGTTCAAAAAGATTTCTTATTGTTGATTCATATATACCTAGTTCACTTACTTTTATTTTTTCTTTATCTTCCAAATGTTCAATTATTCCTTTAAGTTCAAGTATAGACATCTCATCATCTGCTGCTTCAGCTTTTTTTAATCCTTCTTTAACTATATTTATAATGCTCATTATTTTTACACCTCGAATTGGTGTATTAGGGCCCACTTCAACATTACCTTTGGACATTATTTCTTCAGGAATATGAATTTTGCCATTATTATCTATTAAACAAATATCTCCTAATGGAACACTCCTAAAAACATGATAGTTCATTATATCCATATTCATATACTCAAACCAGGATACTAAAGTCATACTAAACCCAATTGCTCCCGCTTCAGAACCATATTGTTCAGTACCATAATATAAATTATCAATATCTATTTTATAGTCATCTTTAACTCTTTTTGCTTCCGCTTCTTCTTTAGAGATCCTCTCTTGTTCTACATATGATGGCATCTCCTCAAGTAATTCAACTTGGTCATTATTCTCTTTTATACTCATATTAATTCTATGTCTTAATGATCTCTCCATTTCATGGTTTAATTCTTGTTCATCATCAAAACTAAGACCATCAGCATATTTATATTTGTTCTTTGGATTATAGATAGGTTTTAGCCCAGAACTTAAAACAATAGAATCATCTGCAAATTTAACTGGTTTTTTCAAACTTAAATTAGTATCAACAGTTTTCTTTTCAATACTATGTTTTACTGCATAAGTTCCAATTAACTCACAAGTTTTCATAAATTCTGTTTTATCTTTACCACATATTTCATATATTTGATAAAGCGTTTTTCCGAAATATCCATATTCATCTAATCTCATTATTTTAAATAATCCATCATATTCACTATAATCCATATATTTATCTGCATCATCACCTTCAAGATATTTACCTAAAGAGTATGAAATAAGAAAATCAAGGAAATCATTATCACCTTTAAAATTTTCAATATCTCCATCAGTAAAAGCTTGAATAACTTCTTCTAATGAATAGTCTTTATTTAAAAAGTCCAGTTTTAACACCTACATCACCAACCTTACAATATAATATTACATCAAATATAGCATAACATCAAATATAGCAGAACATCAAATATTTATTTTATAAAGGAAAAGTCCTAATATGTGGAAGTTGTCTTCCTACTATGCAAAAAGATAGATTTAATAAAATAAAAGATGACTATGACACAATTGTATATTTATGGTTAGAAAAAGATCATATTAATATGGCAATAACTAAAATATGTGGAGTTTTATCCACAAATAATGTGGAAAGTTTAACTTTTGCTTCAGTAAATAAATCTCCTCATTGTACACAGATGCACTATATTACAAATGAAATAAAAAGAATAATGGATAATACTAAATTACCAGAAATAAAAAACATAGTTGTTCAAGATAATGAAATTTATGAAATTGATGAAAAGATTTTATCTCTATCTAAAGACTTAATAAATTTATCAACAATAATAAAAAAGGAACAATAGTTCTTTTTTTGTGGTATTTTAATAAAAAAAATATTATAATATAGTATAGAAAAAAAGAAAGTGGCTGATACAATGCTAGAAGTAAAAAATATATCTAAAACTTATAAAACTGGTGATTTAAAGCAAGTAGCATTAGATGATGTTTCACTTTGTTTTAGAGATAATGAATTTGTATCAATTCTAGGACCATCTGGTAGTGGAAAAACAACATTATTAAATATAATAGGTGGACTAGATAGATATGATTCTGGAGATTTAATTATAAATAGTATTTCAACAAAGAAATATAAAAATAAAGATTGGGATTCATATAGAAACCATACAGTTGGTTTTGTATTTCAAAGTTATAATTTAATTCCACATCAAACAATTTTGTCTAACGTGGAGTTAGCATTAACCATAAGTGGTATATCAAGAAAAGAAAGAAAAAGAAGAGCTTTAAAAGCACTTGATGAAGTAGGATTAAAAGAACAAGCACATAAAAGACCAAATCAAATGAGTGGTGGACAAATGCAAAGAGTTGCAGTTGCCCGTGCTCTTGTAAATAATCCAGATATCTTACTTGCTGATGAACCAACTGGAGCACTTGATTCTGAAACAAGTCTTCAAGTAATGGATTTATTAAAGAAAATAGCAAAAGATAGACTAGTAGTAATGGTTACTCATAATCCTGAGTTGGCTGAAGAATATTCAACAAGAATAGTAAAATTAAAAGATGGAAAAATAATTGATGATTCTAATAAGTTTGAAATAACTGACAAAACAAAACCACATAAGTATAAGAGCCTAGGAAAATCATCAATGTCACTTTTAACAGCATTCTCACTTAGTTTAAATAATTTATTAACTAAGAAAGGAAGAACTATTCTAACAGCTTTTGCAGGATCAATTGGAATAATTGGAATTGCTTTGATATTATCATTATCAAATGGATTTCAAGCATATATAGATAAGGTTCAAGAAGATACACTTACTTCTTATCCATTAACTATTCAACAAGAAACAACAGATCCAACACAAATGATTTTATCAACAATGACAAATACGACAGATAAAAAATCTAAAAAGAAAGATACAGTAATCGAATCAAAGAATTTAGAGAATATGCTTTCAACTATTGGAAAGAATGATATGAAATCATTTAGAGAGTATATTGAGAAAAATGATAAAAAAGTATCTAAATTAACAACAGAAGTAACTTATGGATATGGAATAACACCGAATATTTATACAAGAGATGTTAATAACAAAATAACACAAATTAATCCAAGTAGTTTATTTGAAGGATTGATGGGTGCTCAAACAGGAATGAGTATTTTCCAAGAATTACCACCAAGTGAAAAAATGATGAAAGATTCATATACAATAATTAAAGGAAAATATCCAACTGAATATAATGAAATGATAATTGTTCTGCCAGATGAAGATCATATTTCAGATATCTTACTTTATTCGTTAGGTTTAAAAGATACAACAAATGTAGATAATATGATTTCTAAAATAATGGCCGGAGAAAGAATAGAAAAAACAAATGATGAAAGAGAAGTATCATTCGATGAATTATTAAATTTAAAGATTAAACTTATTCTTCCAACAGATAAATATAGATATAATGCGGATTTTAATTTATATGAAGATATGACAGAAGATCAAGCATTTATGGAAAATCTATATAACAATTCAGAAGATTTAAAAATAGTTGGAATAGCTAAAATGAAAGATGCTAATGGTATGTCAGCATTCTTATCTGGAGTGGGTTATTCATCTGAGTTATCAAAACATATAGTAAATAAAACAAAACTTCAGTGGAAAAAGATTTGATGATAAGTCACAAAACTCTGGGATGAATTTTGATGAATTAATAAGTATAGATACAAATATGCTTTCAAGTGCATTTGGCGTAAATATTGATGAAGCATATATAAGTAACATAACAGCAGGATATATGGAAGAAATTAATAACGCCATAACCGCAGATACTTCAGATGCAAAAGCTATGTTCTTATCATCATTTTCTAATATAACAAAAGGATTATTAAATAATTATATAGAGACACATCAAACTGAATTAATGCCAGGAGTTGCATCTATCGCAGCAGGTGATGTTAATGAAGTTGTAGATAGTTATTTGAATAGAGAAGATATTATAAATTCTCTTCAACCTATGGAAGATAAATATACAATTCCAAAAGAAGTCTATCTTGCAACATATAGAGAACTAACTAAAACATTTTTAAATATGTACATAACTGTAGGTGGAGGAGATTCAGCAATAATATCTTCAACAGTAGTAGATACAATGGTTGATACCTTAGTAACTACAAATGGTATTCCTGAAATGGCAGATGAATTTGCGAAAAAAATGGTAGAAACAACAATGCAAAAAACAATTCTTACAAAAGTAGGAGAATTAACTGGAGAATTAATGGGACAAATGGCAACTGCATTTAATGTTGATCAAGAAAAAATAGCCGGAGCATTTAAATTTAATTTAACAGAAAATGATATTAAGAGAATTTTTAGTGCTATGTCCAATACAAATAATCAAACAGATGCAACTACTAATTTAATT
>CACXJP010000099.1 GCA_902768065.1 uncultured Erysipelotrichaceae bacterium | reverse complement strand
CCTTCACTTTTATAATCTTTAAAAATCATTGTTGTTGGTATTGTATAAAAACTTGTATATTTCTTATTCCTAATCTTTGAAATATAAGCTAAGAAGTCTCTTTCTTCTAGTTTTATTCCATATAGATTTCTCAGTAAATAATAGTATTCTTCATTTGTTAATTTATCATAATCTGTATTTAACATTCTATTGATAAGTTCAAGTTTTTCAGTTAATTTTTTCTTAAAAAATTCTAATATTTCTTCATCATTTGTTGTTCCAAATAATGAATATATATCCTCTCCAAGGCTTTCTCTATTTCTTTCAAGAATCATATTCTCACACCTCTTAGCTTAATATAGTATCACAGTATTATAAAAAGAACAATTATTACTGTTCTTTATTATTGCTTAGTGCTATTAACTTAGATCTATTTTTAAAATCTATTTCTTTTATTAATTTTGTTAGCTTTTTAAATGACATTTTTCTGATTAGATCTATTTTGTTATCTATAACTTTATCGTAAGTAATTATATCTGAAAAGACACTTCTTTGCATACTTGTAATGTTGTCTGTTGTTTTTACCTCATTTGCAATCCATACTTTTTTTATTCTTTCAAAGTCTTTTTCAGAGATATTGATATTATCTAATTCTTCTTCTATTTCTTCTACTAAACTATTTGGTTTCGTTGTTGTTGCAAATAAGTAGAAAGTATTAAAATCTTTTATAGATTCCCATTCTAAATATATATCATTTAATAGTTCTTTTTTTCTTACTCTTTCTCTGAATTCTGATGATGCTCCAAATACTAAAGTTGTTAACATTGTAAGATATAGATCTTGTTCAAATTGATCCATTTTAAGTTTAGGAATTTTTATTCCTATTGCTACTTTAGGTATTTCTATTGGAACATAGATTGTTTCCTCTTTTTTTGCAACTGTTTTTTGTTCTTTTTCTTCATATACTTTTGGAAGTTCTTGTTTTTCTTTTGTCTTTAGAGAATCCTTAATAGTTTTTTCTGCGACTTTTATATCAAAGTTTCCAGCTATTATTATAAACATATTATTTGGTGTATAGAATGAATCATAACACTTATATAAATCCTCTTTTGTTATTCTTGTTATTTCTTCTATTGTTCCTGCAATATCATTTCTTCTTGGATGAGTCTTATATATGTTTTGGCGTAGTTTCATTTCTATTTTAAAATCTGGTAAATCATCATACATTTTAATTTCTTCACTGATAATACCTTTTTCTTTTTCAACATTTTCATTAGTAAAGTATGGTTTATTAACAAAATCCAATAAATAACTCAAGTTTTCTTTAAAATTCTTTGTACCATGACATATATATTTAGTACTTTCAAAAGATGTCATTGCATTTGCATCTGTTCCACTTTCAGAGAAGAAAGTAAATGGATCTTCCCCAGATTCTGTTTCAAACATTTTATGTTCCAAATAATGAGCAATTCCTAGTGGAGGTGTGTATTTCTTATTTTCATAATCAAAGGCAGTTACATCACTTCCGTATTTTGTAGTATAACTGATATAATAATTCTTTTTATTTTCATAAGGAATTAAATATATTTCAAGACCATTATCTAACTTTTCTTCATAAATACTCATATCTAGAGTAGATAATTCTATTTTTTTCATGAGATATCACCTTCTAATAAAAATATTGTATCCATATTTATCTTTTTTAAGACTTTTTTGATATCTTTTTTAGTAACTTTATTCATTATTTCTACCCTTTTTGTATATGAATCAAGTCCTGTGATTTCTTCAGTAAGGTATTCACTTATGAGTGATGCGGGACTTTCCTCGATATTAGATATTGCAGATGAATATATTTCCTTTGCTGTTTTTATATCTTTATCTGTAAAGTTTCCTTTTTTAACTTTACTTAAAACATCATCTAAAACACTTATTGTTTTCTTAAAATTATCTTTATCAATTCCTGCTTTGATTGTTACTAAGTTATCTAATTTACTTAAAGAGGAATATATAGCATAGCATAATGAATTCTTTTCTCTTACAACTTTAAATAATTTTGAATCACTTGTTCCTCCAAAGATTATATTTGCTAAAACCAATGGATAATTTTTCTCATATGGTTGCATTTTCTTTAACGGACAAGCAATTATTAATTTTGATTGAGAAGCATCCTGTTTTTCTTTGGCAATTAATCTCTTTTTTCTTGGTTTCTTTATGTCTAATTCATATGATGGTTTTCTCTTTCTTAATTTTCTAAATTTAAAACATTCTTTAATCTTTTTTATTATCTCTGTTTCATCAATATCCCCTACTACAAAAATATCTACATAATCTTTCTCAAGGATTTTTTTATAGTATTCGTAAAGATTCTTTGTATCTATTTTATCAATATCCTCTTTATATCCAACCATTCTATAAGATATTGGGGATGATTTATCGTATGCTTCACTCATTCTCATCATAGCATAGGTAATTGGATCTTCTTTAACAGATGAGATTGTTACTTCACAGTTTTTCTTCACAAATGATAATTTAGAATCTTTAAATGAATCTTTTTCAACATCTGGATTAAATACTATTTCT
>CACXJP010000098.1 GCA_902768065.1 uncultured Erysipelotrichaceae bacterium | reverse complement strand
AAATGCTCTAAACGAAGGTTTTTCAAATAGTGAATCAGTTGTTGATGAAACATTAAATGAAATGTTTGATAAATGTAAAAATAATAGAATTATCATTGCAACTTTTGCTTCAAATATATATAGAGTTAAACATATATTTGAAACATGTTTCAAATATAATAGAAAAATATGTATCTTTGGAAGAAGTATGGAGAACAATATTAATATATCTCTAAACGGAGGATATATTGAACACAAAGAACTACTAGTTTCTCCAGAAGAAGCAAACAATCTAAAACCTAGTGAAGTTGCAATACTTTGCACAGGTTCTCAAGGAGAACCACTTGCAGCATTATCAAGAATTGCTAACGGAACACATAAACAAATTAAATTAAGACCAGATGATGTAGTAATTTTCTCATCATCAGCAATTCCAGGAAATGCACTAAGTATTTCCAAAACTATTAATAAATTATATCTAAAAGGCGTAAAAGTATATACAAATAGCGTTTTAGAAGACCTACATACATCAGGACATGCCAATGAAGAAGAAATTAAACTAATGATTAGATTAATTAAACCAAAATATTTAATGCCATTCCATGGTGATTATAGAATGCTTAAAAAACAAGCAAATATTGGTATTAATTGTGGAATACCAAAGGAAAATACATTTATCTTAAAAAATGGTGATACACTAAATCTTAATAACCACGTATTAACTAGAGGAGAAAGTAAACCAGGCGCAGATATTTATGTTGATGGTAATAGAATTGGAGAAATTGGTGGTGCTGTTATTAAAGATAGAAAAATAATGGCCAATGATGGTATATTAGTAGTTATTGTAAATGTTGATATGAAAAAAAGAGAATTATTAATAAAACCAAACATTACAACAAGAGGATTTATCTTGGTAAATGAAAATGAAGAACTAATTAAGAAAATTGAAACAAAAGCGGAGCAAACAATAGAAGCTTCTATAAAAAATCCAAAATCAACTTTTGCATCACTAAAAAGTGAAATTACTGAAGCTTTATATCCATTTATTAATAATCTTACTGGAAGAAAGCCAATTATTCTACCAGTAATTCTTGATATAAAAAAGAAAACACAACAAAAAAGCAATAAAATTGACAAAATAGATGTTTTATGATATAATATATACTCGTTAAAGGGAGTAGTTCTCATTAATATGAATTTAGTTCGTCAACACAGTATATATACTCGGACTAAAGATAGTTGAAAGGAAGTGATGAAAATGAAAAAATTGAAACTAAGACAAGGATTAACCTCAGTTTTACTAGCAGGAATTGTACTAATAACTGGATCATCTTTAACAGGATGTAGTGATTCTGAGTATCCAAATAATAACTCTACATTTATAGATAAAGAATATAATGATGAGGATACCGGTAAAACAAAAATATTTCAACCAGGTGAACATATTATTTCTAAGAATACTACAGAAAAAATCACAGAAGAAGATGAAAACAACCCATACAACGAAATAACACAAGTTGAATATCATGATGGATATAAATGTGTTGGATTAGGAATTTCAGTTTATGTACCATATAAAGGTAGTACATCATCTTTTGATGAAGCCAGTATTGTGTATATAAATGAAAATGAAGTTGAATGCAAATCATCTGGAAAAGACGCAAATGGAAATGATGTTTATACAGATTTTGGTAATCCAATTGGGTATAAAAAAGTAGAAACAAAAGAAATTGATGACCAAAAAGAATTTGAGATTGGAACTCACATTTTAATAATCCCAGTAAAATCACCTGATGAGAAAGATGTTCAATACACATTCCACGAAGGATATGAATTGGTTGATATAGCTTTAACAAGCGATCACCACAGAGGTAATGAAGCATTAGCTATGTACGTTAACACAGAAAAAGTAAAATGTAAAAAAACAGGATCAAATAAAGAAACTGGTGAAAGTGAGTTCCATGAATTTGGAACACCTATTGAAAACAAAAAGACATTAATCAAATAATAGATTAATGTCTTTTTTGTTTAATATCATCTAAATAAATCAAGTATAAAATGTAACATTTTATTGAGTGATAAACCAATTTGACTCTGAACCTGAGATACCGAACTCTGATTAAATTCTTTAACATAATTATGAGTATTAATAGAACTACATCCAGAATCACCATTTGAACACTTTCTTACATTATTAACATGTATAGCATCATTAGAAGGATAATAAAAGTTAAATGAGTTTGGCCTTATATAATTATTTTTTATATATTCTAAATTACCATTGGCTTTATTAGGTGATTCTCCAATATTAAAAACATAAAAATCATTACTACTATTATAAACCTTAAACCCATTCAAATTAACATTAGGTATTCTTAAATCATATCCATAATCATGAACAAAACCATCATTATCATAAATAACTTTAGCACTAACTAAATATACAGGATCATTATTATCAGGAATTATTCCACAATCTTGAACATTAACAGTTCCATTCCATAAACTTCCATAATCATCACGTAATCTAATGAATTGATTTGTATGTTTTACTGTAACTCTTGTAATATTCATTTCACCAAATCCAATCTGATTTAATCCATAAACACCCACTTCAGAGTCTCTAACTGTTAAATTATAAACACCCCTATGTGTATCAATTCTATTTAAAGAGCAATTATCATATACAACATTTTTTGACCAATTTGTACCAGTTACTCCCCAATAGTCCTTGCTACTTAATTGATTTTCTCCATCGAATCCATTCATACGAACATTTTTAATATCAATACCCGCAACACCATTTAAATATAAATCATATGAAGAACTATGAGCACTATTAACCTTTAATGGTTGAACCCTCAAATTATTTAAGGTAATATTAGCTGAAGTTCCAACAGAGAAAAATCCATTATATCCATAAGTCGAATTAGCAACAAGATCATGGTTCTCATTTACATATCCATGCTGTATGTTTTCAATAACAGAATTACTACGTTTTAATAATATTCCTCTCATAGCATATCCACCATAATTTGCATATATATCATCATTACTATAATCAGAACCATCAATAATATTATAAAACTTAGCATTTTTAAAAACCAACTGTACATCTGAAATAGGATAGATAAATATTTCTATATTCTTTCTAACAATAGCATCACTGGTATCTATTGAATCATATGCCCAAAAAAGTGGATCCAGAATTCTACCATCATTATCAACTCTAAAAACATCATAAGCTGAATTTCCTCCACCATCACTATCTGCATTAGAGCCACTTCTTTTAAATACCTTTCTATTACCATTTTTAATAGTAACCAAAGCATTTCCTCTACCACTAAATTCCCTAATAACTTGATTATACCCTATATTATTTATAAATGCCTTTGCATATATTCTCTCTCTAGATGAATCATTTACTATTTCATAAACATTCCCTAACATACTACTTCCCTTAATGATTCCATTTTCATCATGTATATATATAGTTGAATTATTAAAATCAGTACTTGTCATAACCTTAATAGGATCTAAAGCCTTATCAGTATCGCTTTTCATATATATATTGTATGTTTTATTTTCGGAAACAACAACAGGCTTTCCATACTTATTAGCACAATCATGAACTGCCTTGATAGAGTAATAATTATCCGCATTATCACCAGTATCAAATTTTGAAGTAAATGTTTCATAATCAAAAGATTGTACACCTTCATCATTTAACATATCACAAAGAGTTTCACGATCATAAACACCTTGACTATCCTCATCTTTTTTATAAATTCCACCTGCACACCAAGATCCCTCAGGACAAGGTTCACACTTTGTACTATT
>CACXJP010000097.1 GCA_902768065.1 uncultured Erysipelotrichaceae bacterium | reverse complement strand
GTATCAAAAAGACTTAGAAGTTTAGGATTAAATGAAGTTAAGAATTATACTTTAGTTAGTCCTGAGATGGCTAGTATGTTTAGATATGAAGAAAGAGGTCAAGTACATCTTCCAAATCCAATGAGTCTTGATAAGAGTATTGTAAGAACCACATTAATACCATCTCTTATGAATGTATATGAATATAATAAAGCTCGTGGTGTTAAGGATGTTAATATTTATGAAATTGCTAGAACTTATGATGATAAGTATAATGAATTAACTAAGATATGTGGACTTATGAGTGGTAGTTATATTACTAGTACTTGGAAAAAAGATTTAGAAGTTGATTTCTATGTAGTTAAGGGTGTTGTTGAAAACTTACTTGATTTTATGGGATACAATAATAGATATTCATTTATTAGAAGTGAATGTAGCGATCTACATCCAGGGGTACAAGCAAGTATTGTATTAGATGGTAAAAAGATTGGTATTATTGGTAAGGTACATCCTAATATTACTAAGAAAGATATTTATGTATTTGAACTTAATTTGGATGATTTATATGGAAAAACTTCTAAATTAAAATATAAGGAAGCATTTAAATATCCAAGTATTCAAAAAGATATGGCTTTCATCTTAGATAAAAAGATTGATGTGGCTGATGTTGTTAAAACAATTAAGAAAGCTGCTAATAAGACATTACAAATTGTTGATATATTTGATGTATATGAAGGTGATAATATTGATTCTTCTAAGAAAAGTGTTGCTTTTGCTTTAACATTTAATGGTATAACAAGAACACTTACAGATGAGGAAGTAATGGATTCATTTAATAAAATAATTGACAAAGTTGTGTCAAGCCATAATGCAGAATTAAGAGATAAATAATATTTATCTCTTTTTTTGTGATATCCTTAGTTTAAGGAGAGTGAAAGAATGGAACAAGAAAAAAAGAAGGGTTCGTTTGGAAAAGTATTACTTGTTATTATATTGCTTATAGTATTTGCTTTAGCAGGATGGTTTGGAAATCAATTTTATGGTGATAAAATAGAATTTTTAAATTTTAATAAAGCAGATGAAGAAGAAACAAAAGAAAAGACAACTAAAGAAGAGGATGTTACAGTTGATGATTCTATAGAGAATCTTGTAAAACTAGTAGGTTTAGATTATGAATCAGATGGTATGAAGGTTAGTGAAATGTCTGATGAATATAAAATGAATATAGTTTCAAAACAACTTAGAGGAGAAACTGTAATTAAAAGTAGAACTGTAGCATCAACTGAGGAGTATGTAGCTGCAAGTGTTGTAGAAGAAAAATATAATTCTATATTCGGTGATGGTAAATATAAGAGACCTGAATCAATAAAAATAAATTGTTATACATATAATTATAATGCTACTACTGATTCTTTTGATGCTTCTATTCCACCAAGTGATGGATGTGGTCCTATAGGTGTAGGAGTTAATGAAAAGATTATAAGTGCTAAAAAGAATGGAGATACTTTAAAGGTTACTGAAGCTGTAGCATTCTTAGATAGTGGTAATCCTGATAGAAATATTTTCAAAGAGTATAGTGATGTTAATGATCCAGCAAAGAAAATAACATCTGTTAAAGAAATAATAGGAAAAGATGCTTCAATGCCAACTGCTGCTGAATGGGATCAAGTAGATGAATATATTGGAAAAAATGCTGATAAATTTGTTCAATATACATTTACATTTGAAATGAATAAAAATGGATTCTACAAATACACAGGATTTGAAAAAACTAAAAAATAAAAAGAGATTAATCATATCTCTCTTTTTTGCTTTTTATTTCTATTTTTATTATAATTAAGTTGTTATTAAGGGGTGATTATGTGACCAGAGAGGAAATACTAAAATATCTTAACTATAATGGTAGATATACTAAAGACATTAAGAAGAAGCTTAATAAGTTATTAAAGTTATATCATCCTGACAATAATAAATCTGATAAAGATACTATTTTAATTTTATATCAAATAAAAAAAGAATTAGAAGATGGTACTTTAGAATATAAAGATAATTATGTAAAAGAAGAAAAATCAGTTGATTATACATTTTTTATAGAAATGATGATTAAAAGATTGAAAAGTAAAAAATCTAGAATTGATAAGAAATTAGAAGACTTGTATAATAGAATTAATTCACATTATGAAAAGTATAATAGTAAACAAGATGAATTAGGATTAATTGATGTTGATATATTAGAAATTGAAGATGAAATATCAAGATTATTAATAGTTGATTTTGTTGATTTTGGTATTGCCTTTTTTATAATTGTTTCAATAGTTTTTATGATTATAAGTAGAAATATTATTTTTGTAGTAGCAATAATAGTTCTCATTATTATTGAATTATATTATATGTACTATAGAAAAGAAATATATTTAGATAAAAAGGATAAATTAGGGAAAATAAAAAGAATTAGAAAAAATGTTAATGATGAATACAAAATTATTAAAGAGAAAATTGTTGTCTTATAAAAAGATGAAGTTGATTTTAAAAGAGAAAGAAATAGGATAAATAATGATATTCAATATTATAGTCATGAATTAAGTAATATTAAGAATAAAGAATTATCTAAAGATAATAGTTTAGTAAATGAAAATGAAAAGGGATATGTAAAAAAATAAAAGGATTAGATTACTTTGAATCTAATCCTTTTCTTACTCTTTTTCTTATTATTTCTATTATTTGATTTTTTAGTTCTTGATCTGCATTTTCCCA
>CACXJP010000096.1 GCA_902768065.1 uncultured Erysipelotrichaceae bacterium | reverse complement strand
TAATGTATTAGCATATTCCATTGTCTTCTTTTTATGAGTGATTATTAAGAATTGTGTTTTATTCTTATAGTGATCTAAATATTTACCAAACTGACAAACGTTTGCTTCATCTAGGGCTGCTTCAACCTCATCAAATAAACAGAATGGAACTGTTCTAACATTAAGTATTGCGAATAATAAACTTATTGCTGTTAGGGTTTTTTCTCCTCCGGATAATAATGAAATTGTTGTTAATTTCTTACCTGGAGGTGATGCAACTATATCAACACCTGTTGTTAATAAGTCATCTGGATTAGTTAATTTTAAATCTGCTGATCCACCATTGAATAGTTCCTTAAATACATGTTTAAATTCTTCTCTAATTTTATCAAATGTTGCTGCAAATTCTTCTTTCATTACTGCATCCATTTCATTCATTATCTCTAATAATGTATCTTCTGCAGATAATAAGTCATCTCTTTGTTTTGTTAAGAATTCATATCTTGTATTTACTTTTTCATACTCTTCAATAGATTCTAAGTTGACCATTCCAATTCTTTTAATATTAGCTCTGTAATTATCAACTTTTTCTCTAGCCTCTTCTGGTTCAATATCTAATACATAATTGTTTTTAGCATGTTCAAATGTCATTTCATAATCAGTTGATAAAATACTTAACATATTATCTAATTTGACATCTGCCTTAGTAATATTAATTTCTAATTCTTTAACTTCTCTTTCTAAATTATTAATATTAGCTTTTCTTAATTTATCTTCTGCTTTTGACTCTTCTAGTGATTGCTTTAATCTATCAATATCATCTGAAATAGATTTTATATTTATTTCAAGTTGTTCTTTATATGCTGTTTTTTCGTGATAAAGTCTTATAAGCTCTTTTTCTTTTTCACTTATAGAATTGTTTTTTATTGATTCTAATGATTCATACTCTTTACTTACACTTAATAATTTTTCTTTTAGGAGAGATAATTCATTTTTCTTAGTATTAATTGTTTCATTTAATTCTACTTTTTCTTTTGAAATTGCAAATAATTTTTCTTCTACTTCTGTAGTTTCTTTTGAATTATCTTGAATTTCTTGTTGTAATTCTTTTTCTTCTTCTTTCAATAGATTTAGTGTATCTTCTAAATGTCTTAAATCTTGTTTAAGTGAAATAATACTTTTTGTTGAATATATTGATCCTCCTGTTAGAGAACCTCCAACATTAACTACATCACCTTCAAGAGTAACAATTCTATATTTAGCTTTTATCATATGTGAAAGTCTAGTTGCAGAATCCATATTTGTTACAACAACTACATTACCTAATTGATTTTTAATAACATTGTCATACTCATTGTTATACTCATTGTTATATGATATTAAATCAGACATAACACCTAAATAGTCATTACTATTTTTTAAGATATTTAATGATTCATTATCAACATATCTTTCTTTAATTACTGATAATGGGAAGAATGTTGCTCTACCTAAATGATTATCTTTTAAATAGTTAATTGCTGTTTTTGCAGATGTCTCATCTTTTGTTATTATAAAATTCTTACAAGTATTAATTGCTGTATTAAGGGCTTTTACATACTCATCATCACATGATATAACATTTCCAATAGTATTGCATATTCCGGTAAGATTTGATTTAAGTATCTTTCTTACTGAATTAGGCATATCTCCACCTTGTTCTATTTCATTTTGTAAACTTGTAATTTTATGATTTGTTGAAATAATTTCTTGATTATGTCTAGTATATTCACTAACTAGCATGTTTTTCTTTGCTTTTAAACTATTAAGTTCTTTTTCTATTTTAACTTGTTCATTATCTTTATCTTTTGAATTATTTAAAAGTACTTTGATATCTTCCTCAATTACACTGATATCTGAAGTTAGTTTTTCTTTTTGCTCGATAACCTGTCTTATTTCTTCTTTTACTTTGTCTTCTTCCGTGGTTGTTTTACTTTTTTCTTTTAGAAGAGATCTTTCTCCATCTATTCTTGTTCTTTCTTCTGTTACTTTCAATAATTCTCTATTTAGATTAGTCTTTTCTATTTCTAACTTAGATAATTTATTATTATCACTTTCATATTTAGCATCATTCTTGCTTGATTCATTTGAAATAATCATTATTTCACTATCTAATTTTTCTTTTTTCTTTTTATCATTTTCTTGGGTAATATGAATATTTTCTATATCATATGCAAGAAGTGCTACTTCATATTTATCTAATCCTTCTTTATTTTCTAGATATTCTTTGGCTTTTTTACTTTGCCTTTTTAATGGCCCTATTTGAGTTTCTAATTCTGTTATTATGTCATTTACTCTATCTATATTATTATGTGTTTTATCTAGTTTTCTTAAAGCTTCTTCTTTTCTTTTCTTATACTTTAGAATTCCTGATGCTTCTTCAAAAATTATTCTTCTATCTTGTGGAGAATTAGATAATATCTTTTCTACTTCACCTTGAGAAATAATATTAAATGATTCTTTTCCCATTCCTGTATCTAGAAGTAAATTATTAATATCTTTTAATCTACATCTTTCATTATTTAAATAATATTCATTTTCTCCGCTTCTATATACTCTTCTTTTAATAGATATCTCTGTATATGGAACATTTAAAAAGTGATCTTCATTATCAAATATTAATTCTACTGATGCGACATTAAGTGGATTTCTACTTTTACTTCCTGAGAAGATTATATCTGTCATTGAGCCATCTCCTCTTAGAGACTTTACTGATTGCTCTCCAAGAACCCATCTTACTGCGTCAACAACATTACTTTTACCTGACCCATTAGGTCCAACTATACACGTGATTTTATCATCAAGTTTAATATCTAATTTATCAGCAAACGATTTGAATCCACTTGTTATTATTCCCTTTAAGTACATACTACTCACCCTATCCATCATTATACTATAAATCTAGTATTTTAACAAATATCTATTATTAAAAATTGTTATATCAAAAAATACTCAGATTAATTGATTTATAGTCTAAAATAATATATCATAGTTTTTATCATATATTATATGGCAAGGAGATTAAAATGATAAGCATTGAAAATTTAGAAAAACTATATATTGGTATTGGAGAAGAAAACGATTTAACTACAAAGCAATTAAATCTTTATGGATTCAACACTACTGATATCAATAAATTAATTGAAGGAAATGTCATTGAGAGAGTAAAAAGAGGGCACTATTCTTTTAGGGATACAGATAAATTATTTGATTATGGAGTAAAATTAGCTAAAGGAAATAATTATGATTTAGCTAATAGGACTTTTCTTAAGTGTTTTGAATTAGAACCTAACAACTATAAATATTGTCTCCAATTATTCACAGTTTGTATTCATGAAAAAGAATATGATAAAGCATTTAAATTATATGATAGGCTTTATAAATTAAGTAACGATAATGAAAAAATTGATTTACGTTATTATATGTATTTACTTAATTATATTACAGATATTCCAGGTAAATATAAGGATATGGTTGAAGGAACAAATTATTATAGTATTAAAATTCCTAGTGATGACAAGAGATACTCTGATGTTATTTCTTACAACAGAGCTAGATCAACTGCAATTAAAGGAAAATTTTCTTCCGCCTGGAGAATACTATATGCAATTACGATTAAAAATAGAGGCTATACTCTACAAGATATCGCTGAAAAGAATTTACTTACTCAAACAATTACTGAAGAAAAGAAAAGTAGAAAAGTAGTTAACTCTTTAGTTAGTGAAAAAAAATATGATGCAGTAATTGATTATTTAGAGAACAAAAGAAAAAAGCACAAATTAAATACAATTGAAGAATACATTATAAAATTATCTGAATCATATCTAATTATAAAGAATTCTTCAACTATTCCAATTGAAAAGAATATTGATACTGATAACTTATTTGAAGCTATACAAGCCAATAAATTTGACCTTGCACTAAAAATTAATAATGAGTTTAATAAAGAAAGAGAAATAGCTAATGAAGATAATACTCTAAACATTATTCTTACTGATATTTGTAAATTAATAAATTCACTTAAAAAGTCTAATACTAATAAGAAACCTGATATTGTTGAAGAACAGCAAAAAGAAGTTAAATCAGATAATAATTTTATGTCTCTAGTATCTAGTTTGATGAGTAATGATATTGATTCTGCATTTAAATATTTAGAATGTTATTTATTAGAAATAGGAAAAAGTGAATATGGATATATTATTACTAATCTTATTAAATTAAGCATCTTAGAAAAAGATATCGCTTATACTACACCTATGCTTGAGTTATCATTAATGAATAGTAATAATTACCAATTTAATATTAATAAATATATAC
>CACXJP010000095.1 GCA_902768065.1 uncultured Erysipelotrichaceae bacterium | reverse complement strand
TGAAGCCATAATAAAATACACCTCCTTTCGAAAGTGTATTTTATCATATTATTTGTAAATTCCTTTTTTTATTGTGTCTACTCTAAGGGGTGCATTTCAGTTTAAGTTCCTTTCAGACTGTTGACAAAAGAAATTTTGTTAATTGTATAATTGTAAATGATGTGATACCAAAAAATCAGAAAAAATATTAATTCGAAAGTGGTGCTTAAGATTAAGCATCACTTTTCAATTGTTTTCTTTTTTCAATTGGTGTCATCCAATTTAATATTTGCATTGGAATATTGTTAGAACGTTTTAAGTATGCTTTCATTTGCTTTTTTAAATCTTCATATGAATAAAATGATAAATAAGAATAAAATCTTTGTTGATCATTTCTATGGCTTCTTTCAACCTTTCCATTATGTCTTGGTGTTCTAGGCTTTATTAATTTATGAGTTATTTCTAGTTCTTCGCACAATGTATCTAATGGATGAATTCTTTTAGTATTTGAAGTATGGGTAAATTCAGAACCATTATCAGTTTGAATGATTTAAGGTTTATATCCAAAATAAACAATGGCTCTTTTAACAAAGTCGATAGTTGAATAAATAGATTGTTCTTTGTAAGGATAAATAAATCTTTCACGAGATGCTTCATCAATAACAGTATATTGGTAAAACTTCTCACCATCGTTGCCAGCATAACAATCTTTAGGAACATATTTAACATCCATCTGCCATTTGATACCAATCATTTTAGGGGTATCATATTTCTTAGGTGTGTATTTTTCATGTTTCTGTTTATCGACAATTAAATTCATCTTTCTAATAATTCTAAATAATGAACAAGCATGCCTAGAATAACCTTTTTCGGTTCTTAGTTTGCCATACAATTCAGGTAAAGTGATATGAGGATTTCTTCTAGTATAGTCTTTAATCCATTTGATTTCCTTATCAGTATAAGCGTTAGGGTGTTTAGATAAAGGTTTATGAGATTTATCAATTAGAGATTCCTTAGTACCATCAAATTTTTTCATCCATCTAAGCAGTGATGATTTAGAGATATGATACCTTCTACAAACCAATTTTAAAGGGAAACCTTTTAAATATAATTGAACAGAATAGAATTTTGTATTCAAATCATGTGGATAATAACGTATATTTTGTGATATATTATTCATAGCAAAAAAATCCTTTCGATAAATAAATTTTGTTTCAATTAATATTTTATCGGATTTTTTGCTTTTTTGGTATATTAGAGGTGTCACATCAATTGTAACTCTACAGATTTTAGAGTAAATATCTGTATAATATTATGTACTTGCAGATAATTTATATATTACAATAGAAATAGTTTATTTAGCATCTTTAAACAAATTATTTGAACTATAAATATTGAAATGATTGAGCAATTAATATAATAAAAAAAATGTTAAATACATATTTAATTGATGATAATAAAAGAAAAAAGAAAAAGAAGTATTATAGTGTATGAGTTAAAATAAAAATTATAATGTTAAAACCAAGGTAAACAAGATGTGCAATATATACAAATGCATTTGAATATGTAAGATATTGAAGGAAAAACCATCTCTTGAGAAGAGTCGATTGTCCGCTAGGATAATCTAAATCTTGGTTTGAGGATTATTGTACCTCAAAATGTTACATCAAAGTATATAAGACAATGTTATAGTTAAGCAAGTTATTGAAAGAGAAGATATAATACCTAAGAAGTTATAACAGATTGAAGATAGTGAAACTGCTGAAAAGATAGTTTTTGCAAATTATTATGAATTAAATGTATCGAATCTTGGTAATGGTGATAATAAAGTAAAATCAAAGAAATAGGTGACTATATGAGAAAAGGGATTAGTAGTAAAGAAGAATATTTCGATTTAATTGATAGATTAAAATTTATAGATAGAGAAAGAGAGTTATTAGAAAAATTAAGTAATACTAATAATTATAATGCACATATTAAACTTCCTAATTCTTTTGGTGAATTGCTTATCAATATTATAAGAGAAAATAATCATATTAATGAAAGCATTAATATAATTATTCAAGGAATGTTGATTAATTATAAAAATAACAAAGATGAATTTAAAAAAATAAATGATAATATTACTAAGTTTGTTGACTATTTAAGAAATTATAATAAGAATGTATTTCCAAAGGATATAGAACCTGTAATTATATTAAATGATTATCCTGCATTTACAAAGGCAATGTATGAAATATATGAATTAATCAAAAGGAAACAAGCCAACAGTTATTTATATTCATATGTAATTTCTTTAGAAAATGAACAACAAGAATTATTAAAAAGAAAAAACAAATATGAAAAGCAGACAAAGAAAGTAAAGAAATATAAATGATTTAGTAAAAGATATAAAAGATATACTTAGTTTATTAGAAAGATGGAAATACCCCAACTATTCAGGTACTCATTAATAGACAATATGATTTTGGATATACAAGAAAAAACCTAGCAAGCCCTACTCTCTTACTAGGTTTTATATTATTTCAACCACCCACTCAACTACCAAAAGTAGTAAATTATATGGTATTTAGTTAAACTTTTCCAAACTTTATTAAACGATAAATCGTTATAATATAAGGGAAAAGTATTTAGGAGTACATGATGTAAGTTTTCCTTCTCGTTTTTGGTCTAGTGTTGAAACTCTTTTATAAATTCCTGCAATTTTCTTTTCTTCATTCATAAATCATCAACTCCAATTCTTTTAAAAAAGAGGTGTCAAAAGTATTAAGTGCTTAATACTTTTGACACCTCTTAAAATCTAATTTAGAATAATATTTGCTTTTAAACTTGAATCTCATACTATTTAACCCCCTAAATAGACATAAGTCTTCTTGGTTGATTATTCTACCACAAAACTAAGAAATGTCAAATCATCGGCTTAAAAAGATAGTGTTTCCAAAGTGGGGAGATTTATAAATAATCTCTTTTTAAATCAATAAAAAAGGTTAAAACCTAAAAAATGCTTTATAATTGAGTTGTCTAA
>CACXJP010000094.1 GCA_902768065.1 uncultured Erysipelotrichaceae bacterium | reverse complement strand
GATAATTATAAAAATGTTTATAATGAATTATGTTCTATACAAAAAGGAATCAATTCTAAATCATTTAATGATATTGAAGTCTTTGAAGAGTATATGAAAAGGCATAATACTTTTGCTATTGATACAGAAAAAGAAAAGTTAATAAAAGAATTAGAGTTTGATAATGATAGTTATATTATATTTTGTTGGGATAAAAATGATTATTATCATATGATTCCTGTTATTAATAATATTATTTATGATAAGAGTGATAAGTGCTTAGACTTATTTCCAATAACAATTTATAAATATAATAAAAAATAATCACATAATGTGATTATTTTTTTGTAATTATTACTTGTGTATCATAGTTTTTTGTTAAGTTAGTTACTTCTAGTTTATATTTTGGATTTTTATCCATTGTACTTTCACTATAGTTATTTAACATATAGTGACCATTATAATCTTTTCCATCAACATGCATTGTATATGGTATGTCGATAGCAAAACTTACTGTTGTACCAGGTCCATAATCAGGTACATCCCATTTAACTTTTTCAGTTATTATAAAATAGTCACCAGTATTTTCTATCTTTATTCTCTTTTGTTGTTCAATATACTGTTTTTCTCCAAGCTTTACTTTTGTTGTTGGTTTTATTCTCTTTTGTTGTTCAATATACTGTTTTTCTCCAAGCTTTACTTTTGTTGTTGGTTTTTCAGGTGAACTTCCTGCTTTAGTAAATAAACTACATCCTGTTATTAAAAATAAAGAAAGAACTAAAATAAATAATGTAATAACTTTTTTCATATATCCTCCTATGTTATTAGTATATAATATTTTATTGCTTGATACAACCTAATTAGAATGTCTTTTTTTATAAATAAAATTCACAATATATGATAATGATCTATTAATAGATATTTGTGATATAGCAAATACTATACATAGTGCTGCTGCTTTTAGAGAAATATCATTTATATCAAATATATTATATAAGAAATATGCTGAGAATAATACTACTCCTATACTTATAGCAAATACCATTATATGGTATTTCTTTAATGGTCTTGTAATATATATTAAAGTATTAAAACCTACTGCTGCTAATAAATATACACATGCTGTTCCCACTTCATTGTTATTAATTCCAAATAATTTTGCAAAATATATCATTGATACAACTGCTATAAATGATGTTATTGCAGCTGGGAAAGCATTTATTAATACTTGGGAGATAAACTTTTTGTCTTGTTTTCTTTCATTTGGTTCTAAAGCTAATAAAAATGATGGTATACCAATATTACACATTGATATTAATGCAAGTTGAGTTGACTGTAATGGATATGTATATACCATAATGATTGCAAATATGGAAAGCATGAAAGAAAATAAGTTCTTATATAAGAATAATGATGATGATCTTGTAATATTGTTAATATCCTTTCTTCCTTCATAAACTATATCTTCCATTTTTGAAAAATCTGAATCTAATAATACTACTTGAGCAGCCTGTCTTGCAGCATCACTACCCTCTCCCATTGCTATTGAGCAATCTGCTTCCTTCATTGCAAGAATATCATTTACTCCATCACCAGTCATAGCAACTTTTAGTCCAGTTTCTTTTATTGCTCTTACTATTTGTTGTTTTTGTTCCGGTTGAACACGTCCAAATATTGTATACTTATCCACAGCATCCTTGATATCTTCATATGTTTTCAATTTAGTTGCATCAATATATTTATCTGCATTCTTAATATGAGCTCTTTCTGCTACTTTTGATACCGTTTCTGGATTATCTCCTGAGATAACTTTTATATCAATACCTTGCTTATAGAAATAACTAAATATCTTTGTAGCATTTTCTCTTATTTCATTAATTAAAGATATAAAGATAATTGGAGTATTCTTCTTATTTTTTTCTTCTACTAATACTAGTACTCTTTCACCTTTTTTTGTTCTTTCAGATATTAATTCTTTGTTATCTTCTAGTATTTCTTTGTCTAATATAAATTCTGGAGCACCTAATTTATAAATCTCTTTTTTTGTTTTAATAATTGAACATTTATTTTTTGAACTAAATGGAATTATTTCTGTATAATCAAGTGGTTTAGTTTCTTTACAATACTCTTTTAAAGCATCCATAGTTATATTTGTATCCGAAATAGTATTTATATATTTATTAAGAATTTCCTTTGCGTTTTCTAATTCTTTCTTTGTAGATTTTTTTCCTATAAATGTTTCTGTTACTGACATTTTATTTGCTGTGATTGTTCCTGTTTTATCAACACATAATACATCTATTCTTGCTAAAGTCTCAATACTTTTCATATCATGTAGTAAGACTTTTTTCTTACCTAGGTTCATTGCACTTAGTGCTAGAGCAACAGTTACTAATAAATATAATCCTTCTGGAATCATTCCGATAGTTGCTCCTACCATAGATGTTATAGCTACTTTAAAACTAGCCTCATTAATATAAATTGCTTCATATAGTAAAGCTAAACTTACTGGAAGAACAACAATACCTGATACTAATACAATTTTTTCTATTGCATTAATCATCTCTGTTTTCTTTTCTTTTATCTCTTTTGCTTGTTCAGATAACCTATTTATATATGAATCTTTACCAACACTCGTTAATTTTGCAATTACACTTCCTGCGACAATAAAACTTCCTGACTTTAATTCACTATTTTTTACTTTCTTTATTTCATCAACTTCACCTGTTAATAAAGATTCATTAACAAATGCTTCTCCTGATAAAACAATAGCATCTGCAGGTATTTGCTGACCATTTTCTAATTTAATAACATCATCTAGTACTAATTTTGTTGATAATACTTTTTCTTCTTTTCCATCACGTATTGTAATATATTCATTAATATCCATTAAAGCTAATTTATCTAGAGTTTTCTTTGTTCTTAATTGTTGAAATATACCAATTAATACATTAACAATAACTACTGGTAGGAAAGTAAGATTTTTAAATGAACCTACCATTATTAATAAAAATGCTAAAATACCAAATATTAAATTGAAATAAGTAAATAGATTTTTAAATAATATCTTAGGTACACTTTGACTAGAATTACTCTTTATATAGTTTGCTTTTCCTTCTCTTACTCTAGTCTTAACCTCTTCACTATTTAATCCAATTATTTTACTTTTCATAAAACCACCTGTCCATAAAGAATAACGCATATAATATAACACAATTAATAAAAATAGTAAATTGTATGAATCTTATTATATGATATAATAAAAATAATTAGTCTTTAATTATGAGGAGAATAGTCAATGGAAAAATTAATTACTCTATCTGGGAAAATCGATTCATCTAATGCACATGAAGAAGAATTAAGGATTACTAGTGAATTAGATGGTTATAAAGGAAAAATTATTATAGATGTTAAAGATTTAAAATATATATCTAGTGCAGGACTTAGAGTTATTTTAAAAATAAAAAAATTGTATAAAGATACTAAGATTATTAATTGTAATAGTGAAGTATATGAAATATTTGAAATGACTGGATTTACTCAAATGATGTATATTAAGAAAGCAATAAAAAGTATATCAATTGATGGATGTGAAATTATTGATGAAGGTGCATATGGAATAATATACAGAATTGATTCTGATACTATTGTTAAAGTATACAAAAATCCAAA
>CACXJP010000093.1 GCA_902768065.1 uncultured Erysipelotrichaceae bacterium | reverse complement strand
GCATTTGAGGGATATGTAGGTTCGATTTTCTTTGGAATAGGTTTAATAGTATTTTGTATTTTAGCATTTACTACTAATTATGTTAATGTTGGAATAGGAATTGGTTTAGCATTTGCTGGACTGGTTTCACTTATATCATCTATTTATAATATTTATGATATGATTACAACTGGAACTAAATCAAAAAGGGTAATTGCAATAATTTGTGTTATTGTTATTGTTATTAGTATTATTTTTTCTTTAATAAATCCTTTATATATGCAAGGATTAAAAATTAATTATTCAAGATTTACTAGCATATTTGTAGAACCGTTTTTCATATATGCAATTATAAGCATTATTTTAAGTATGATAAATGGTAGTGATGGTGGTAAATTTTCATTAATTATGAAGATTGTATCAATTATTGGAGGAGCTGGATTTGGTATATTATTTGCTGGAATTTGTTATTTTACAAGTTTAACACCTGCACTATCATTTTTAAATAAAAACTTTTCTTATGAAGATAGACAGTTGATAAGATATAGAACGATGACTTATGGTTCAAATGATTTTAACGAAGTTTTCCCAAAAGTTTTAAAAGAGCAAAAAGAAATAGATGATAGAGATAACTTAGATCAAGAACAAAGGGAAAAACATATCGCAAAAGTAAATTTTAATTTTAAAAACGATTATCATGTATATAATTTTATAAATGAAGAAGGAGAACACATTTATAGTTTAATGATAGAAGATCAAGCAAAATATGATGAAACTGGTGACTTTCCTAAGTATGAGGTTAAAGTAAATTTGGAAACATATGAGGTGCTATCAATTGAAAAAATAGAACACAAAAGCATTAACGAAATCTTTAATGATATAGACAAAGTTCCTGTTGTTGAGGAAAATAATTAGGAGGATTTATGAAAAAGAAATTATTAATCATTATATTAATAGGGATTCTAGCTTTAGGAACAACAGGATGTGAACTTGGTTCAAAAGGAAAAAACTATTCATTAGGTGAACAAGTAAAAACTGAATTATTAAAATTTAAACTTTTAGAAGGTAAATATTCATATGCTTTAAGTAATACACTTAATGAGACATATGGTGCACCAAAAGAATATGATGAGAAAACTGACAAAGATAGTCCATTTTTAGCATCAAAAGGGCATACATTGGTTGCAGTATCATTTTCTGTTGAAAATTTGGATAGAACAGATTTAGAATTAGAAAGTAATTTTATTGAAGCAAAATACAATGGAAAAAAATATTCTGATGATAATCAATTTGCAGCTGTCTCAAAAGATAATTTAAATTGGGAAGAACATGATGATTATGAAACAATAGTAATTGATTCTGGTGAGAAATTATATGTAAGATATTATATTGATATTGATGAAGATATAAAAGACTTGGATTCAACTGTAGAGTTAATAGTAACTTTACCTTCTACAAATGATAAAGATGAAAAGTTTAATTATACAGTCACAAAACAAGATCGAAAGGATTATAAAGGAGAACCACTTGAATTGGAAGTTGCCCTTCAAAATTTTAAATTTGATAGTGTAAAAAAATATTTTGAAGATAATTCTAAAGACTATGAAACATTAAAAGAATCACAGATTAATGAATTAGTGATGTCAAACAATGGTGATCATTATATTCAATTGAATGATAGTAAAGCATTAAAGTATCAATTTTCTGAAATGAAACCAAGTGGAAATAACTTGATTATATGGCCAGGTGGAACAGGTGCAAGTAGTTTTATGTATTCTGTTGGTGTTTGGAGTGTTGAAGGTGATACTTTAAAAATTAAAGATAAAGTATATATTGTTAAAAAAATAACTGATAAGAATTATTTATTACTTAATAGTTCTGATAATTCAGCAGCAGGTCTAATGTCTTAATAGATATTTATTGTATAAAGCATCAATAAGATGCTTTTTTTATGGAGGAAAGAATGAATTTAGAATATATTATTATTTTAGTATTATGCTTAATATTTATTTTTATTTTTAGTTTTATTGAACCAATTTTAATGAAACATAAAGTTAAAAATGATAATGAGTATGGAAGTGCAAGATTTGCTACAACAAAAGAAATAAAAGAAAAATTTAATGAAGAAAGCATAAATAATATTAATGAAGCTGGGTTCCCAGTTTTTTTTAGTAGAAATTTAAAAAAAATATATTTTGATAGAGAAACACCTCATTATGTATATTTAGGAAGTACAGGTAGTGGTAAATCTGTTACAGCAGTAATTCCAACTTGTACTTTTATAGCGAATGCAAAAAGAAAAAGAAGTGTATTTGTTACAGATCCTAAAGGTGAAATATTTCATACAACATCAAAGATGTTTCAAAACAATGGATATAATGTTTTAACAATAGATTTTAGACATCCAGAAAAATCAAATAAATTAAATATATTAGAACCAATTATTATTGAATATGAAAAGTATTTAGATAATATAAATAAATCAAATAAAAAGAAAATTACTAAAGAAGAAAAGTTAAATTATAATAATATTGCTATGAGTAGTCTTGCAGAAACAAATAGATTAATTAAATCATTAGCTAATATGATTATGCAGGAGAAAGTAGAGCAGAAAGATCCATTTTGGAATAATAGTGCACAAAGTTTGTTAGAAGGAATAATAGGATTTTATTTAGAAGAATATCAAAAAGGTAATATTAAAAGAGAACAAATAACAATGACTTCTATACGAAAATTTCAAAATAGTTCAATGGAATCAGCAAACTTTTTAAGATTTAAGAAGTATCTTTCTAAAAAAGAATATGGTCAAAAGTCAAAAGATTCATTAACAAGTATTTTATCTACAAGTGATAATACATATAAATCAATTACTGGAGTATTTGGAGAAAAAATGAGTTTATTTGATGATATAAATGTTGCTAATGTTATTAGTAGTAGTGATTTTGATTTTAATATTTTAGGAAAAGAACCTACAGCATTATATTTAATAGTTCCAGATGAAGATAAATTTTTAATATTTTAGGAAAAGAACCTACAGCATTATATTTAATAGTTCCAGATGAAGATAAATCTTATTATAAATTAATTACAATAATAGTAGGTCTTTTGTATAAAGAATTAGTAAAATTAGCTAATAATAATGATAATAAAAAATTACCAATTGAAATAGATTTTATTTTGGATGAATTTGCAAATTGCCCTCCATTAGCAGATATTGATACAATAGTTTCTGTAGCTAGATCTAGAGGGATGCATTTTCATTTTTTTATACAGTCATTTTCTCAACTTGATAATGTATATGGAAAAGATATTGCTCAAATTATATTAGATAATTCAGGTACTTACTATTTAAAAACAAATACAATGAGTACTGCAGAACAAATATCTAAAATGCTTGGCAAGAAAACAATTGAATCTAATAGTGTCAGACAATCAATTTCATTATTAAATTATAATGGTGATAGGAGTACTAATTTAATTGGTAGAGATTTAATGACACCAGAAGAAGTAAAACAATTACATTATAAAGCAATTATATTTCCAACGGATGGATTTCCAATATATAGAAAAACAATTGTATATAAAAAATTTAGTTGTTATAAATCCGGTGAGATAGAAAGGAAAGTTAAACCACTAATTGATTTATCACATACATACTATACTGTTGAAAAAATAAAACTAGAACATGAGAAAGAAGACAATAAAGAAGCTATAAAGGAATTTGAAGAAGAACAAATAAATCAAGACAAAGAATTACTAAAG
>CACXJP010000092.1 GCA_902768065.1 uncultured Erysipelotrichaceae bacterium | reverse complement strand
ATTTACATCAAGATTTATTATCAATTTTATATTATTCATATATTAAAGATGATTATTCATTTGCTGCTGAATGGCTTAAGAATTTTAGGGAAGATAATGTCTCGGGTCTTTTAGCTAATTTATATTTTATGAATCCTGAGGAAATGAGACATGAAATAGGAGATAGAGATATTTCGGTTTTAGATATGTTTCGTATTTCAACGGATTTATTTAAAAAGTTTTTACCTAATGAGAAAGTTGTTTTTAGTATAGAGGGCTGTGATTATATAGATGGTGTGGAAGAATTAGAAAAACTATTTCAGTTAGGCCTTCGTAATATTTTATTAGTATGGAATAATCCTAATAGATATGGTTCGGGAAATAGAGGAGATTATGGTTTAACAGAGGAAGGGAAATCCTTTATAAGAAAGGCTATTGAACTGGGTTTTTCTATTGATTTAAGCCATATGAATAAAAATACTTTTTATGATACTATTGAACTTATTAAAGAAGAGAAGGCCTTAGGTAGAAAAGTAAAAGTAATAGCAAGTCATTCTAATTGTTTTTCTTTATGTTCCCATATGAGGAATTTAGATGATGAACAATTAAAGGCTTTAAGAAGTGTAGATGGATTACTAGGATTAGTTTCTTATAGTAAATTTGTCTCGGAAAGTTTAGAAAACTTAAAGGAAGATTATTTAAGACATATTGAACATGCTGTTTCAATTATGGGAATTGATAGAATTGGTGTTAGTTCTGATGATATGACATTTGGAACGGTATTGTTTGGTGATGAATATGGAAAAATGGTATTTGATTATCAATCTATTTCAAATGATTTAAGAGAATTACTATTAACAAAGTATTCAGGTGAAGAAGTTGATAAAATTATGTTTAAGAATGTTTATGAAAAATTATTTAAGGAGGAATTAATATGATAGATATTAAATTAATTAGAGAAAATATTGATAAAGTAAAAGAAAATATTAAAAAGAAATTTCAAGATGAAAAAATAGCTTTAGTGGATGAAGTTTATGATCTTGATAAGAGAGCTCGTGAGGTGCAAGTAAAAGTTGACACTTTAAAGGCTGATAAAAATAAGCTTAGTGGAGAAATTGGTAAGCTTATGAAAGATGGCAAGAGAGAAGAAGCTGAAGAGATTAAGAAGAAAGTTGCGGAAACAGCAGAAGAGATTTCTACTTTGGAAAAAGAACAAGAGACTCTTACTAAGAGAATTAAAGAAATTATGATGGTAATTCCACAGATTATTGATGATTCTGTACCTGTTGGTATGGATGATAGTGAAAATGTGGAAGTTGAAAGATATGGTGACCCTGTGGTGCCAGCTTATGAAATCCCATATCATGCAGATATAATAGAGGCATTGGGAGGAATGGATAAGGATGCTGCTGGTAGAACTAGTGGTCAAGGATTCTACTATTTATTAGGAGATATTGCAAGACTACATGAAGCGATGATTGCTTATGGAAGAGATTTTATGATAGATCATGGATTTACATATGCTATTCCACCATTTATGATTCATAGTGATGTAGTTACTGGTGTTATGAGTTTCCCTGAAATGGAAGCTATGATGTATAAAATTGAAGGAGAAGATTTATACTTAATTGGTACTAGTGAACATAGTATGATTGGAAAGTTTAAAGATCAAATCCTAAAGAAAGAAGAATTACCTGTTAATATGACTAGTTATTCACCTTGTTTTAGAAAAGAGGGTGGAAGTCACGGACTAGAAGAAAGAGGATTATATCGTGTTCATCAATTTGAAAAACAAGAAATGATTGTTATTTGTGAACCAGAAGAATCAATGGATTGGTATAACAAGATGTGGAAATATACAGTAGAAATATTCCGCAATATGGATATACCTGTTAGACAATTAGAGTGTTGTAGTGGAGATTTAGCAGATTTGAAAGTTAAGTCTTGTGATATTGAAGCTTGGAGCCCACGTCAACAAAAATACTTTGAGGTTGCTTCTTGCTCTAATTTAGGTGATGCTCAAGCTAGACGTTTAGGTATTCGTGAAAAAGGTGAGAAAGGAACTTATTTCTTACATACATTAAATAATACTGTAGTTGCTTCTCCACGTGGATTAATTGCTTTAATTGAAAATAATTATCAAGAAGATGGAAGTATTAAAATACCTAAAGTACTTCAACCATATATGGGAGGAAAAGAAAGAATAGAAATTAAGAAGTAAAAGAATTTATTCTTTTCTTTTTTTTTGATAAAATATTTTTAGGGTGTGATGATATGTATTTTTTAATAGGAGTGGGAATATTAATTGTATTTGTTTTAATTATGTTTTTCTATATTAAATATAGAATTCGTCGTACTTTAGATAGTGTGGGTTTTGCTGGTAAAAACTTAAAAGATATTATTGAAGAAGCTAGGTTAGAAGATCAGGAAGTTCCTAAATCTTTGGCTAGTATGGATAGTATTTATTTAAGACAAATTGTAAAGGATTTTCCAGATATCCATATTAATGAATTGAAAAGTGATGCTGAGAAAGTGTTGTTGGATAGTTATAAAGCTATAGAAAAGAAAGATAGTAGTTTGTTAAAAGGACAAATTAAAAGTTTTGTGGATAAAATAATTCAAGATTATCAGGGAAAAGAATCTTCATATAATAATTTTAAAATACATAATACAGTTGTTTCTAATTATAAAAAAGAAAGAGGTATTGCGACTATTACTTTTTCTAGTGCTTTTGAGTATTATCTAAATGGAGTAAAGACACAAGATAGGGCAAAACTAGAATATATTTATGTTTATGACTTGAAAGATGTTTCTACAGAAGAAAATGTTTTAGGAATACATTGTCCTAATTGTGGCAGCCCTATTACTAGTTTGGGTAATAAAAGTTGCAGTTACTGTGGTAGTCAAGTAAAAGAAATTATTAGTAGAGTTTTCGTTTGTAATAATATTGTTCGCTACTAGATTGAAGGCTAACTATTAAAAGTCAATAGTTTTTCTAAAAAAAATAATATGGAAAAGAATCCCATGCCAAAAGACTTCAAAAACTATATTTTTTAAAATTTTTGAAGTTGATATTATAATTTAATTTATTCCAATTTCCTTTTGACAAGCAGAAATATTTTTATTAATTTATAGTCGTTTAAGTGATTATCATTTTCAAAAATGAAAATAATAATCATTAAACTCCATTAAGGTAAAAAATATTTCTTTACTTGTAAAAAGTTTTCTCGGCATAAAATAAATTATTTTAATAAAGACGGATCAAATTGGATATTTTTAGTTTCAAGAATGTAAATAACTCTAATAAGTTTTTTACAAACATGAGATAAAGCAACTCTATGACATTTGCCTTCAGATATTTTCTTATAGTAATAATCATAAAAAATATTATTATATCTAATAACTGTTAGAGAAACATTCATAAGTGAATATCTTAAATATCCAGAACCGCGCTTAACCATTTTACCTTTTGAAGACATTGTTCCAGATTCGATAATACCAGGTTCTAAACCAGCAAATGATAACATCTTTGCAGAATTAGAAAATCTAGAAATATCTCCAAATTCAGAAATGATTGAAGCACATGAAATCACACCAATCCCAGGAATAGAAAGAGTTGGTGGATTAAGATCTTTGATAATTGTAGAAATTTGTTTATCTAATTCAATAATATGATCATCAATATTTTTGTAAAGATTAAGAATTGAAGATAATTCTATTTCAAAAATATCATTGGATTCTCCAATAGTATTTTTGGCTAAATCTTTAAGTTTAACAAATTTAGCATAAGTAAAATTACCTCTAGATAATTTATTAAGAGTTTCAAAATCTCTCATGTTAGCGATTTTATCTGGTGTTTTATATTTATTTAAAATATAAAGAGATGTAATACCAAAAGAATTACTAAAGAATGGTTTAAACTCAGGAAATATAATATCTAGAATATTAGTTAATTGAACTTTATACTTGCTTCTTTGTTTAACTAAAGTTTCTCTTAATCTTGTAAGTGACTTAATTGAATATTTATGATAAAATAGTTTCGAATTTGGTTTATATGGAACTGACATTAGTTTTTGAGTAATAACTACTGCATCAACTTTATCAGTTTTGGTCTTTCTTAAAGATAAAGATTTATAAAATTCTTTAACTAAAAGAGGATTAAATTCCATAAAACTATAATTATTCTTTTCTAAGAATAATTTCAAATTC
>CACXJP010000091.1 GCA_902768065.1 uncultured Erysipelotrichaceae bacterium | reverse complement strand
TTAACAGATGAGATTGTTACTTCACAGTTTTTCTTCACAAATGATAATTTAGAATCTTTAAATGAATCTTTTTCAACATCTGGATTAAATACTATTTCTCTTAAAAATTCTATTCCCTTATTAAGATTATCTTCTTCAGTAAATTTATCATTTAGTACTTGTAAAGTAAAACTTGTCATTATATATTTTCCAATTCTTTCCGTACTATTATAAATACTTGCAGAATATAAGTCTTCTGCTGCAATTATCAAATCTCTTTTTGATGGATATTTTTTACTTGATTGAAGCAAGATGTCTGATAAAATATTTCTTTTTGTAATTTCTTCTTTAACTATTGGACTTTGGAACATTATTTTTACTGTTACTGTTTTAAATTTATCTGTTTTTATTAAGTGAAGGTTGTAAGAACCTAAATCTTTCTTTGTATACTTCATTATGTCACCTCTTTATTATTATGTACAATTTTTCTTATAATATTGAATCAAGTGCTAATTCTATCATTTCATTTAATGATTTTTCTCTTTCTTCACTAGTTAAATTTCTTTTATCAAATAATGAATCAACTACAGTCATTAAACAAGTAGCATCTTTTCCTAATTTATTTGCAATATAGAATAATCCAAATGCTTCCATTTCAACTGATAAGAATTCCATATCAGGGAAATGATTTCTAAATTTTATTTTATCATCACAATATAAGTCAAATACATCACTTGTAATTGTTTTTCCTATTTTTAAATCTACACCTTTTACCTTTGCTGTATTAATTATTTTTCTATTTAATTCGCTTGATGATTGAATAAAATCTATATCTATTCCATCTAAAAGTTCATCAAAATAACTTTTACAGTAGGCACTATTTGATAATATTACATCAAGTACTTTGATATCTTTATGGAATGAACCACAAGTTCCTATCCTAATGATATTTTTTACTTCATAGTATTTATATAATTCATATGCATAAATACCAATACTTGGAATTCCCATTCCTGATGCAAAAACTGTCACTCTCTTTCCTTTATATTTTCCTGTATATCCATACATATTTCTAACTTCATTAATTAGTTTATAATCCTCTAAAAAATTTTCTGCAATATATTTTGCTCTTAGTGGATCTCCTGGCATTAAAACTGTTTCAGCAATATCACCTTTTTCACAGCCAATATGTGGTGTTGGCATATTTTCAACCTTCTTTCTTTTCTATTTAATTATAGTATACAACAAAAAGAAATATCTATAAAGATATTCCTTTTTCTTTTTTAGTAGAAATAAACATCAATAAAGCATATTTGCTTCACCTTTATAGGCAATATCTCGTTCGGTATTTGTTAGCATGAATGCATATCTATCTTTGGTATGAACAAATGACTGGACTGTGTTATATTTATCTGCCGTTGATTTTCCTGCATAAATTGCATTGTAGTAATCATTAGAATAACTAGCAGGTACATATAATGATTTTACTCTTTTAAATTTCATTTCAGTAATATTGTTCCCAGCATTTACATCAGTTGATGAAATTGAAATACCTAAAATACACAGTATGAATCCCATAATTACTAAGGTTAATATTAATATTTTTTTCTTTATCATAATAATACTCCATATTATTCTTGATTATCTGATTCACTATATTTTATTAGAACTTCTCTTGGCTTTGAATTCCCTGTAGCAGGACCAATTATACCATCTTCTTCAAGTTTATCTATCATTGTTGCTGCTTTGTTATAACCTATTTTGAATTTTCTTTGAAGTAAAGATGCTGATGCTTTTTGTGTTTTTATAACAAAATCAGTAATTTCATCATATAAATTATCACCATTGTTTTCTGATGGTGTCATATCTATGTCTTCTTTTTCTTCTGCTTTATCTGCCTCTAAATTCATAAATTTATCATCATATTGTGCCTTTTGTTGATCAATTGTAAAATCTATTATTTTCTTTATTTCATCATCATTTATAAATGATCCTTGAATACGTATTGGAGTATTTTGACCAATTGGTAAGAAGAACATATCTCCTTTTCCTAATAATTTTTCAGCTCCTACTTGATCTAAGATTGTTCTTGAATCTATTCCAGATCCAACTGCGAAAGCTATACGTGATGGAATATTTGCTTTGATTAAACCAGTAATAACTTCAGTTGACGGTCTTTGTGTTGCGACTATTAAATGTATTCCTGCAGCACGTGCTTTTTGTGTGATTCTTAGGATTGAATCTTCAACTTCTTTTGCTGCAACCATCATAAGATCAGATAACTCATCAATAATTACAACTATAAATGGCATCTTTTCTTTTGGAGCGTCTGGATGTTGTTTATTCCATTTTTCAACATATTCATTATATCCTTCAATTTTTTTAGTACCACTATCACTAAATTGATGATATCTTTTTTCCATTTCTGCAACCATCTTTTGCAATAGAATTGCTGCTTGTTTTGGATCAGATACAACAGGACACATTAAGTGTGGTATTCCATTGTATACTGATAATTCAACTACTTTAGGATCTACCATAGCAAGTTTTACTTCATCAGGTTTTGCACGCATTAAAATTGAACAAATAATTCCATTTACACATACAGATTTTCCTGAACCAGTTGTACCTGCAATTAACATGTGAGGCATTTTATTTATTTCACATACACCAATATCTCCCATGATTGATTTTCCAAGTGGAACCATCAATTTCTTATCATTATTTTGTTGCATTATTTTACTTGCCATAATTTCATAGAAACTTACTGCCGTTGGTTTTTCATTAGCAAATTCAACTCCAACTGTACTTTTTCCTGGAATTGGTGCTTCAATTCTTACATCTTTTTTTGACAATGCAAGGGCTATTTCTCTACTAAGTGTAGTTATTTTATTAACTCTTGTACCACTTGCAATTTCTAACTCATATTGTGCTACTGTAGGTCCAATATGAACTTCTACTACTTTTGCCGTTACATTAAAACTTGATAATACTTTTTCTAGTTTTTCAATATTTGCTTCAATTGCGGCATTATCCATTTTATTATTTTGATTTTTTGGTTTAGATAAAATAGATAATGGTGGTAATTGATATGCAGGATTAATAAGATTAAGATGCGTTTGTTCTACTTCTTTTGTTTCTCCTTCTGGTACAGGTGCTTTTTCATTTGCATTAATCTTCTTTAA
>CACXJP010000090.1 GCA_902768065.1 uncultured Erysipelotrichaceae bacterium | reverse complement strand
GATTTACAAGCAGTAATAAAACCAACAAGAGTAATATCAGGACATGGATCAAATGATTCAACAAACTTTACAACAACAGATAAATTATATTTACTATCAGCAGAAGAAGTATATGGAATAGATGATGGAAGAAATCATTTCTATGATACAGCATATGGAACGTCACATCAATTAGAATATTATAGTAATAATGGAGTTACATACTCAACGAGAAGTTATAGAGGAACAAATCTAGATAAAGCAGTTAAACAATATAATTCATCAAATACATGGTGGTGGTTGCGTCCGGCCATTTCTCTTTATAGCGGCTATTTCCGCGGTATCGATAATAATGGTTATTTGAGCGACGGTAATTCTAGTAATGCTCGCGGCGTTTCCCCAGCTTTCCGAATTGCATAATATAGAACAAGCGTTCTAATAAAGGCAAATCTCATACTAAGGATGAGGAAGAAACCAATACCGATAAAAAAGGTTTCGAAAGCGCGCTCCGAACGGAAGTGAGGACAAGCAGAAACCATCCTTTCCCACAAAGGACTTAGAATAAGTACTTTGTGAAAATAAAATAATATGAATAATACTCCATGAACTTTTATAAAAAGTTCATGGAGTTAATTTTGAAAAAAGGAGACAAAAATGTCAGTACCTAAATTTAAAAGATTACCAAGTGGTCTTGATTACGTAGATAATGCATATGAACTTCAAACGGAAATAATGACATTAGCATCAAAATTATCAGCTAGATGGGCAAGAATATATCAACAACCAATAGATAATCTCGCATGTAAACAAGCTGATTTTGTAAATATGGTTTGTAGTATAAATTGTCAAAATATAGAAGATTTTATAACTAGAAGATGGTTATTAAAAATGCCTAAGGCATGTCTTCAGGCTCTTGAAAAAAGATTAATGGGTATGGTTAGAATATTATACATGAATCCTGCAAAATGTTTTTCCAGAAAAAATGGTAAAAATTATACTACAAAGGAAGCTACAAAAATGCTAGATGGTAGACTTGAGGTATTAGGTACAATGTTTGATAGACAATATAGTCTCATAAAAGGTGTACTTGATTCAGATAATAAAAAATATAAAAAAAAGGATTTTGATGAGATATCTGATGAAGAGATAATTAAAATTTTGGTTTCAAAATATTTTCAAATTATATTTGAATAATATTTTTGAAATAAGGAAAACTGATGAAAATTATGTGCTACCCGTTGGTATTGACTTCGGTTTGGATGCAGTGGTTGCGTCCGGCCAATTCTAATAATAACAACAATTTCCGCAATATCAATAATAATGGTAATTTGAACAACAATAATTCTAATAATACTAACGGCGTTTCCCCAGATTCCTGGATAATGTGCAGGACAAGTTAAATGAGTTGATGTTTTGTGATAACTCCTCAAACTGCTTCATAAAAGGAAGGATCAGTTTGTCCTTGGGATATAATAAATATGTCCTGAAGATGATTAATGATGACTTTGTTCGGACGCTTCTTGCATGGTTCAAAGTAAGAATCTTGTACTTTGAATTTCATGGACAAAGCTATGTAGCTAATTAAACATTCATTTTGCTATACATTGGTCAAAACTGAGACGATTCTTTTCGTCTCTTTTATTTTTGATAATTACTTATTATTATGTTATAATATGTATCAATTTTGGAGGAGTTATGGAAGTTTGTAATTATGTTATGTTATCAAAAATATTAAGTAGTAAATATAATTATTCTACTCAGTATATGGAAGAAGTTTTTTTGGATAAAAAAACTATTAAATATTTGATAAATTGTAGATTTTTTTCTTCATTGTATAATAGCATTTTAAATTCAAAAAGTGAGAAGCTTAAAGAATATTATTTGAGTAGTGAATTTATTAATTATTTAAAAGATAATAATAAATTACATATTATTTATGAAGAATGTTTTTTTTATGGAATTGATATAGATTTTGATTATCTTTTTAATGAAAAAAATCTTGAGTATGTTGGAAAGAAAGTTGCTTTAGAATATAAAAAGCATAATATATTTCATTGGGCTGGAGGAATTGGTCCATTCGATTCAAAATATAATTATTTTATTCATCTTGCTCTTAATAAATTAGATGAAGAACATTTTTATTGTTTATTAGATTATTATTTGACACATCCTGATTATTTACCTTTATTTAGATATATAAGGAAATTTATTGGAGAGAAAAAGTATCATGAATATATTGAATCAAGAAGAGATTTAATTACAAAAGTAATTGAAAATAGTGATAACGCTGATACGTATTTAATAATAGAAAATGAATATCAAAGTAATTTATTAAAGGACCAACTTAAGGGAAGAGAAAAAGCATTGATTAATTGTGATGTTTTAAGCTTTGAATATTCTGTTGGTCCTGTATATGATCCTCCTAAAGATAAAATTATTCTTTCCGATGAAATATTAAATCATCCAAAGTTTATTAGTAAATTTATAGATAGTGATTCAGATGTTAGAAGTTTATTAAAATTAGTTACTGATGATTATGAATATATTGAAAAAACTGTAAGAAATGTAATGAAATTAAATAAATATAAGGAAGAGTTAATTAATAATCTAGGTGATAATAAAGATGAATTTAAAAGTTATTTACAAATCTTAGATCGTAGTTTATTAAAAGAATATCCTGAATTTGTAAATGATATGATTGATGTGATTTTTTATAATACTAGGATTGAAGAAGTATATGAGAAATATAAGAATGCTAATTTAGAAAAAATGAAATTAGATTTACTTAATAATGTTATTAGACAATCTAGAGAAAGTATTGTTTCTGCTTTAACTAATCCATTTGAAAAGAAAGTAGAATTACTTGATTATAAGCTTGATGGTAAGATAGTTAAAATTCCAACTATTATTTATGATGGTGATGATTATAATTTTTTAATTAGAAGAGTTAATTCTGGTAATTATTATTATAGAGATTCATTCAAGGGATGTGAATCTAGTTATAGTATAATAAATGAAAAAAATAGATCGGTTTTCTATGGTGATAGTGGAGTTATTAGTGGTTTTATTACGGTTAATCCAGAAGATATAACACATATTAATTCTTTTGATGCAATTTCACAAAGTCAAGAAAGTGATAAGTCAAGAAAGTGATAAATATGTTAAATCATTATTAAAATATCCTGAATGGGTTACTGCAGATAAATTAAATAAAGATACTCTATATAATGATTCATATAGTGAGATAAGAATTTATGGAAAATATGTGCCTGATTTCTATGTTAGTTTTGATGAACCTGATGAAAAGTGTGTAGAAACTTTAAATAGATATGGATCAACACTTGTTAAAATACTAAGAAAGAGCTATCCAAATGCTATAGAAGAGACTGAAGATCCTTATAAATATTGGAAATAAAAAAAGAATGATGAAATTATATTTTATTCATTCTTTTTTAATGATATAATTATCTAGAATAGGAGATGTGTGTATGGCAATTAGCAAAAAAGAAATTAAATTAATGGATGAGTATTTTAGAGTATTAAATTATTTGAGCGTAGCACAGCTTTATTTATTAGATAATCCCTTACTTAGGAGACCACTTGAAATAACTGATATTAAACCTAATGTTGTTGGTCACTGGGGAACTGCTCCAGGACAAAACTTTATTTATTTGCACTTAAACAGAGTTATTAGAAATAATAAATTAAAGATGATTTATATATCTGGACCTGGTCATGGTGGACAGGCAATGGTTGCAAATAATTATTTAGAGGGAGTTTATTCTAAATTTTATCCTGAAATAACAGAGGATTTAGAAGGTTTAAAGAAGCTTTGCAAGCAATTTAGTTTTCCAGGTGGAATATCTTCACATGTTGCTCCTGAGACGCCTGGTTCTATTCATGAAGGAGGAGAACTTGGATATAGTTTAGCTCATGCTGCTGGTGCTGTACTTGATAATAAAGATTTAATTGCTGCATGTGTTGTTGGTGATGGTGAAGCTGAGACAGGTCCTCTTGCAACAAGTTGGCATATTAATAAGTTTTTGAATAAAAAGCGTGATGGAGTTGTGTTGCCAATACTTCATAGAAATGGTTATAAAATCTCTAATCCAACTGTTTTTGGAAGAATGAGTAATGATGAATTAGAAGATTTCTTCTATGGATATGGTTGGAAGCCATACTTTGTTTCTGGAAGTAATTCAATGAAACTTCATGAGGATATGGCAAAGGTGATGGATAAAGTTATAAATGATATCAGAAAAATAAAAAAATCTGGATCTGGTAACTACCCTATGATAGTTTTAACTACTCCTAAAGGATGGACTGGACCTAAAAGTTATGATGATAAAAAAATTGAAGGTAGTTTTAGGGCTCATCAAGTACCAATTCCAATATCTAGGAATAATCCAGAGAATTTAAAACTAATTGAAAAATGGTTGAAGAGTTATAAAATTGATGAATTTTTTGATGAAAAGGGAAAACTTGTAAAAAGACTAAAAGAATTGTGTCCACCTATGTCTTTATGTATGGGAAATTCTAGCTATGCTAATGGAGGATTATTATTAAAGGAATTGAAAGTTCCAAATTGGGAAGATTATTGTCTTGATATAAAAAAGCCAGGAAGTATTATTAAGCAGGATACTATG
>CACXJP010000089.1 GCA_902768065.1 uncultured Erysipelotrichaceae bacterium | reverse complement strand
TATATAATTATGTTTACAATTATATTATGTGCTTTTTCTGGAATGCTTACTTATTTTATTGATAGAAGTATACTAATTATTACTACCGTACAATCTTATGTTTTAATAATAATATTTCTTAATATTGAAAATCCTGATGTTGCAATGGTAAAACAATTAGATATTGCTAGGGAAACTGCTGATAGGGCAAGTAGAGCAAAAACAGACTTTTTGTCTAGTATGTCTCATGAAATTCGAACTCCTCTAAATGCAATTGTTGGGTTTAGTGATTGTGTAATTGAAGCTGATTCTTTGGATGAAGCAAAAAGAAATGCTAAGGATATAGTAGATGCAAGTGGTACTTTGTTAGAAATAGTTAATGGAATACTAGATATTTCCAAGATTGAAGCGGGAAAACTTGAATTATCATATTCTTCTTATGATTCTTTGGAGACTTTTTCGGAACTTGCTAAATTAATTAGTCCTAAGATGAGGGAAAAAGGATTAGACTTTAGTTATTATATAGCTCCTGATTTACCATGTGTATTGTACGGAGATGTTGTAAATATTAAGAAAATTGTTACGAATCTTTTAGGTAATTCATGTAAGTATACTGATAAAGGTTATGTAAGATATGAGGTAAATTGTGAGAATAAGAATGGCTATTCTAAATTAATAATTTCTGTTGAAGATTCTGGACATGGTATTAAAAAAGATAGTCTTGAAAACTTATTTACTAAATTTCAAAGATTAGATGATTATAAGAATTCTACTATTGAAGGAACTGGATTGGGACTTGCAATTACAAAACAGTTAACAGAATTAATGGGTGGTAAGATTATTGTTCATTCTGTATATGGAACTGGTTCTAAATTTACAGTTGTAATTAATCAAAAAATTGATTTTGAAAATAAAAGTATAGTTAAGGATACTAAGAAAAGTAATATTGATTTACATAATAAAAAGATTCTTATTGTAGATGATAATTTATTGAATTTGAAAGTTGCTTCAAAACTACTTGAAAAATATAATGCTAATTATATTGCTGTATGTAATAGTGGTTTTGAGTGCTTGGAAGCAATAGAGGATGGAAATCATTTTGATATAATTTTACTTGATGATATGATGCCAAAGATGAGTGGTGTGGATACATTAAAGAAATTAAGAAAAATAGATGGATTTAATACTCCAGTTGTTGCTTTAACTGCAAATGCTATTTCTGGTATGAGAGAAAAATATTTAAAAGATGGATTTGATGGTTATTTAGCAAAACCTATAGAAAAAGAAGAATTGATAAAAATATTAAATGAATTATTATATAATACAGGGGATAGTTTAGGGAAAAAGGTAGAGAATAATAAAAAGAATGAAATAATAATTATTCCTGTTGAAAATAATATAGAAAAAGAATTAGGAAAGAAACTAGACTTTACATATAATACTAGTGTTATGGATAGTTTGGACACTAGTTCAATTGATCTTATTCCTGTTGTTGATTTAGATGAAGATATTGTAAATGATGAAGAGAAATATGATGAAGATTATTTAAAGAAAAACGGTGTTAATCTTAAATATGCTCTTGATTTACTTGGAGATATGGATATGTATGATATGACGCTTCATGATTTCTTGGTTGAAGTAGAAGAAAAATGGGATAAAATTATTGAGTATAAAAATTCATCAGATATGAAAAATTATGCAACAGAGGTTCATTCACTAAAAAGTGACTCAAAATATTTAGGGCTAATGAAGTTGGCTGATATTGCATATCAACATGAATTAAAGAGTAAAGATAATGATATAGATTATGTAAATAAACATTTTTCAGAACTTGAAAATGAGTATAATAAGATAATCGAGATAATAAAAAAATATGATAACAGTAAAAAGATGTTAAATTAACATCTTTTTTGTTTTTATATTGTGTTTTTTAGTGTTATAATTATTATCATAGAGGTGGTTGTATTATGACAGTTGAGCTAGTGTTTTTAATGTTACTAATTTCTTTTTCTTTAATATTAAATATCATGTTTTATTCTAAAAAACATGTAGATACTAAAGAAACTAGAATATATGGTATTGTAGCGTTCATTAATTTAATTGGTATTTTATTGGAGGTCTTTTCAGTATTAGCAATTGAATATTTTGGAATAAATAGTGTGGTATCTATAATTACTAATAAATGTTATTTAATAAGTTTATTGTGTTTCGGATTTACTTTTTCACTATATGTCTTAAATGCTGCACAATTAAGTAGTAGTAAATTTGATGTTTTTTATGAAAAGTTGTATAAGAGAATAACAATTTTAATGTATGTTTTGTTTGCTTTGACACTTTTTGGAGTTTGTATTTTAGATACAAGTTTATTTGAAGGTAATAGTTTAGCATATGCTTATGGTGATGCTGTTAACCTAGTATATAATATATATGAATTATGTGCTTTCTGTTATTTTGTAAGTATTGCTGTTAATATTGATACTATTAAAAATAATAAGAGAATCATTCCTATATTAGTGTTTATTGTGATAGTTATTGTTTCTTCTTATTTGATGAAGAATTATCCTGGAATGTTATTTATGGCAGCATTTGAAACTTTAGTTGTTTTCTTGATGTATCATACAATTGAGAACCCTGATGTAAAAATGTTGGAGAAATTAGGAATTGCTAAACAGGAAGTTAATAAGGCAAATAAAGCTAAAATGGATTTTCTTTCAAATATGTCTCATGAGATTAGAACTCCGTTAAATTCTATTGTTGGATTCAGTGATTGTTTACTTGATACTGATGATGTTGGTGAAATTAAAAGTAATGCTAAAGATATTATTAATGCTAGTGAAAATTTACTAGAAGTGGTTAATGGTATTTTAGATGGTTCTAAAATAGAAGCTGGAAATATAGAGATAAAAAATGCTTCATATGATTCTGCAGAAACATTTAACTCTATTGCAGATCTAATTGCTCCAAAGATTAGAGATAAAGGTTTAGAATTTAAATGTTATGTTGCTCCTGATATACCAAAAACATTATATGGAGATTCGATTAATATTAAAAAGATTATTAGTAATTTATTGATTAATGCTTGTAAATATACTGAGGATGGTTTTATTAAATATGATGTTAGTTGTGTTAATACAGGAGATTATGTAAAACTTATTATTTCTGTAGAGGATACAGGAGTAGGAATAAAAAGACAAGATTTTGATAAGATATTTTCTAAGTTACAACGTTTAGATATTGATAAGAAGGATGATGATTCTGGACTTGGTCTTGCTGTTATTAAACAGTTGACTGAATTGATGGGTGGAAAAGTTATTGTTCATTCTGAATATGGTAAAGGTACTATTTTTACAATTTTGATTAATCAATATATTGTAAATGATG
>CACXJP010000088.1 GCA_902768065.1 uncultured Erysipelotrichaceae bacterium | reverse complement strand
GCAAAAATGCTTAATAATATATATGGTATTAAATAGTATTTTTTATTTCCTAATAAGTTTTCTGTTTCTAGAAATAAGAATAGGGTTGTAATTAATGTTCCTAGACATGATGCAAATCCTAAGAAAGTATTATTTATACCAAAGAATAATAATGTGAATGACTGATTAAAAATATAGTTTGTTAATAATATTTTTTTGTAGGATTTTGGTATTTCTTCAAATTTATATTCTTTTATTATACTATATATTGTGTATGCTACTAAAATATAAATAATTGACCATGCTATCCCATAAAATAATGATGGAGGGGCAAAAGATGGTTTAATAATTTCATTATAGTATTTATAGTTTAATGGTAAAATAGTTGTAATAAACCATGGTAATAGACACAATATGTACTTTAATGTTTTTTTAATCATTTAATCATCTCCTCTTTTATTATTTTATGTTTTATATTATAATATTATTAGTTTTTTAGGAGGAAATTTATGGAACAAGAATTAATGCTTGATGAAAAAAATGTTTTGACTATGAAATTATTACATTACTTTATTACTGTTAAGAATTATAATCCTATAGTATTACAAGGTGTTGATAATGAAATTTGGCTTGAGAATTTAGAGGAAGATTGTAAAGTAGTAAGAATTGTTTCTGGTTATATTCATAATGATGAGCAGTTTGATTTTGATGTTTTTAAGACTAAAAGAATTCTTAAAAAAATAAAGAAGAAAACACTTTCTTTTGATATGAATGTTTTGAGTATTTTCTTAGATTTAGGGGATAATATTACTAAAGATATTAATGATAATCCAAAGATAATGTGTATTAATGCTCATAATGAAAATGATCTTAAAAATAATAAAATTTTAAGTAATGTTTTTCCGGATTTATCTAAAAAAATAAAATACTCTGAAGAAGGAATAGAATTATTTATGAAGATTACAGGCGATATAAATAAACATAATAAGAAAGATGCTACTAAATTTGAAAAGTTATTCAAACAAAAAATTCCATATATTACATATTTATTGATTGCTATTAATTGTATATTCTTTTTTGTTCCTCTTGTTTTGAGGCAATATAATTATGTTATTGATATGTTATGTGTTCATGGACCTAGTATTAGAGCTGGACAATATTATCGATTAATAACAGGTATATTTTTACATGGAAGTATATTTCATTTGCTTTTCAATTGTTATGCATTATATGTTATTGGTTCACAGATAGAGAGTTATTTAGGTAAGATTAAATATTTGATTATTTATTTCTTTTCTGGATTGTGTGGTTCTTTATTATCAATAACTTTAGGTGGATCAGCAGCTTCTATTGGAGCTAGTGGTGCTATATTTGGTTTAATGGGTTCATTATGTTATTTTGGATATTATTATAGAGTTTATTTTGGAAATGTTTTAAAGAGTCAATTAATTCCATTGATTGTACTTAATTTAGGTTTGGGATTTTTGATGAATGGTGTAGATAATGCTGCTCATATTGGAGGATTAATAGGTGGAGTAATCATTACAAAATCTTTAGGTATAAAAGATAAATCACATTCTTCTGATATGATTAATGGATGGATTATTTCTATAATATTCTTAGCATTTTTAATGTATATGGGACTTGTTTTAGCGGGCAAGTAGTTTAAACAATAGTATTGTAATTAAATATATATAATGATAGAATTAAGTTATAGTATTATAGTGAGGTGAGATTATGTCACAAGAACAAACTAGTCTATTTGATTTAAAGGAAATAGATACTGAAAACATTAGAATTACTTTGAAAGAAGTATGTGCTTCTTTGGAGGAGAGAGGTTATAATCCAACTAATCAAATTGTTGGTTACTTAATTAGTGGTGACCCTGGATATATTTCAAGCTATAAAGATGCTAGAAATAAGATTCAGGCTGTTGATCGAGCTAAGATAGTAGAAATCTTATTATTAGAATTTCAAAAGAATAACAAATGAGATATTTAGGACTTGATTTAGGAAGTAGAACACTTGGTATTGCGGTTAGTGATAAGACAGGTTGTATTGCTTCTAGTTATAAGATAATTAGACATAATGAAGAATATGATAGACTTCTTGTGGAAGTTAAAGATCTCGTTAGTGAATTAGAAATCGATGCAATTGTACTAGGTTTTCCAAAGAATATGAATGGTACCATTGGGCCAAAAGGTGAACTTAGTATGAGTTTTAAGAGTGAGCTAGAAAAGATATTATCAATACCTATTTACCTACAAGATGAGAGACTAAGTACTAAGAGTGCTACAGATATGTTGATTGAAGGAAATGTTTCTAGAAAGAAAAGAAAAAAGGTAATTGATGCTGTTGCGGCTACTATAATATTACAAACTTATTTAGATAGGAGAGATTAATTATGAAAAAGAATTCATTTAGTATGATAGATGATAAAGGAAATGAAACTGTATATGATGTTTTATTTACATTTGAAAGTGAGGAAACTAATAAGAATTATATAGTATATACTGATAATACTCGTGATGAAACTGGTAATATTGAAGTATATGCATCTATATATGATCCTGAGGATCCACATAGTAAGTTAGAAGCTATTACTACTGATAAAGAATGGAAAGTTATTGAGACTATTCTTGATACTTTACAAGAAGAAGTTAGAAATAAAAAGAATAATAATAAAGATAATGAGCAATAGCTCTTTATTTTTTCTGGAGGTTGTATGAAGTCGAAGTTTAAACCAAAACCATTATTAATTGTATTAGTAACTATAATTGTAATAGTTGTTTCTTTATTAATGACATTTATTTATCTTGTTAGTCCTGTTGATCGTAGGGATAATGAGGAAGTAAAAGTTGTTATTGAAAAGGGTTCAAATGGAACTCAAATAGGAGATACTTTAAAAGAAAAGCGTATTATTAAAAGTAAGCTTTTATTTAAGGTGTATTTAAAAATATATCATGTAAATAATTTGAAAGCATCTACTTATAAATTTAAAAGAAGTATGAGTTTGAGAGAAGTTATTAAATTATTAGAAAATGGATATGTTAGTAATGATGATGCTTTAAAACTTACTTTTAAACCTGGTGAAAGAGTTACTAATTATGCTAAAGTAATAAGTAATAATACCAATGTTAGTTATGATGAAGTAATTGCTATTATGAAGGATAAGCAATATATTTCTAGTTTAATAAATGAGTATTGGTTTTTAACTGATAAGATTTTAGATAATAATATTTATTATCCGTTGGAAGGTTATTTAGCTCCAGATACTTATTTCTTTGATGAGGATGTAGAAGTAAAAGAAATAATTAAAACGTTACTTGATGAAATGGAAGATAATCTAGAACCATATAAAACAATAATGAGTAGTGATCCTCATTACTATATGACAATGGCATCTATTGTTCAACTTGAGGGAACTAATACTGAGAATAGAAAACAAATAGTGAGTGTATTTAAGAATAGAATGGCAAGTGGTTATAATTTAGGTAGTGATGTTACTACTTATTATGCACTACAAGCTGATATGAAAGAGGATTTATCAGCTG
>CACXJP010000087.1 GCA_902768065.1 uncultured Erysipelotrichaceae bacterium | reverse complement strand
TTTAGGATTAATAGTTCCTACTTTAGTACATGCATTTTATAATAGTTTTTTATATGGAAATAAATTTACAAATTACTTTGATATAAGCTTTTTAATAATAATAATTATTTCTATAGTAATTTTTATGAGAATGGAATATAAAAGAAGGCAGAAATAACTGTCTTTTTAGTTGAATAAAATTTCAAAATATATTATTATAGAATGTAAAATGTTTTGGAGGTGTTGTATGCCTTTTTATAAATTTAGTTGGGGAGATAATAAAGGTAACGAATATATAAATAATACTGATGCGACTATAATTAATACTGAATCTATTAAAACTTTTATTAAACCTGATATTGAGGATGATAAAGGTGATAATAAAGATGTAGATGAAGAACTACTTATTCTTGCGGTTAAACATTTTATTGATACATCCTTTAAAAAGGATAGTGATATTAATAAGATGGGCTTTGAAAGAGCAGGATTTATAGGAGGAGATGAAGGGTATAATTTCCCGGGAATAATTACTAGAATGGAAACTAATAATTATATGGATATACCTAATCAGAGATATATAGAAGAACCTTCTTTAGGAAGTGAGAAATCAATTCCTCTTAGTTTCTATTTTGATGTATCTGGATCAATGTATCACTATACTGATCTTTTAGCTAAGATATCATTTATTTTACTTAAGAATGGTGTGTCTATTATTTATGGTTTTAATGATTTTGTAAATGGAATAATTCATGCTGATGATGGGATTAAATCTATTGAAGAATTAAAAAAAGTTTTATGTTCTGATAATTATGGTAATTTTATAACAAAAAGAGAATCTCATAGACTTAATGATTTATTAGAAAAAAGAAATGCCCAAAAATGTGTTGTTTTTGCAGATTTTGATTCTTACGATGCTGTTTGTAAGTTATCTGAATTTTGTAAAGTATATTGGTTTTGTTTTGAAAAAAGATATAATTATACGAAGTACGATTTTAAAAAATTTAAAGGTAATGCATATTACACACAAAATTTTAATGATTTAAGAAGTCATTTCTTGCATATGGATAGCTATGACTATGTAGATGGACAGAAAAAGTTGATTTTAAAGAAGACAGATGGGAGAAGAAGATAATGGAAAATATTACTTATGATAGAATAAAAGAATTATTTATAAAACATGGGTATTTACCAAATGATGATTTAATATGGAGAACATATATTGGTATTATGCAGACAATGGGAAAAAGAAAAGAAGGACAAGATGTATATGCATTTTGTTTAGATGGGCCTGCAGGTACTGGTAAAAGTTCTTTTGCTATTGTTTATGCTAAGGTATTAGAAGAGTTAACTGGAGAAAAAATAGATTTTATTAAGTATACTTGTAATGATAAGACTGGTAAGGAAGAAACTTTTGAAGATGTTAACTTGGTTGCGGCAATTTCACATAATCCTGAAAAATTAATAATACCTGGATTTGTTGCTAAGGCTATTACTGAATGTAACAAAGGAAAAAGAGTAATACTTAGAGTTGATGAGTATGATAAAGCAAAACCAGTGGAAGATAGTTTTTTATTAGAGTTTTTACAAGAAGGAAGTATTTATACTTCTCAATTTGGTGAGTTGAAGTTAGATGATCCAAGTAAGTTACAAGTTATTTTATGTAAGAATGATAATAGGGCACAATTATCTTATCCACTTACAAGACGTTTAAACTTTATTGAACTTGAATATACTACTCCTTCTGATATGGCTGAAATTATAGGAATGAAGATGAAGGAACAGGACCCTGCAATTAAGGTATTAATTGTTATGATGTATTCAAATTTATATAAAAATAAAGATGATTATACAAGAATACCTTCAGCATCAGAAGTTATGATTGCGATAGATGAGGCTGATATCCTTACTAAAGGAGGAGCTCCTAAACAATATATTTATAAGAGTATAATTAAAAATTTATTAAAGACTAAAGTAGATATTCAGACATTTTTAACTGGTAATCAAAAGAATGGAAGACTTGATTCAGAGTTAGAAGATTTAAAAACTGTATTTGATAATGAGTCAGCTTCTTCTTTTGATAAAAAATCATTGTTACTTGATTTGTATGAAATGTATTTTAAACCTATCGCAGAGGAATATGAGGCTGAGTTAAGAAAATCATTAGATGATATTTGTGATGAGACAAATGAGTTTAAATCAATGACAGACTTTAGATTGAAACCAATAGACGTTGGTTCTGGTCAAGAGAGTAAGTTTGATATAAGTGATAATTGGTTTTTACTTGGAGAAATAAGTACTTTTGACAATGACTCAGAGGTTTTAGTTCGAAAAGCAGATGATGTTAAGTATGATGGACCAATATTCATAATAGATGAAGATTACTATATTACTGTTGTTAGGGAAGTTATTGATAATGATAAAGTAAATTTAAAATTTTTGTGTAATAAGCCTGCTGTTCCAACTGGAGTTGTTTCTAAATTAAAAGAATTGATTCAATATATGGCAATTTCTGAATTTGAATTTTCATTTCCTTTAGTTTCTAGTTATAGTGTTAGAGATTATCAAAAAAAGCAAAATGGATTTTATGAGTATTCTACTGATTATAAATCTACATCAATTGATAAGATATTTGAAGATATTAAAGAAATAAAACTTGAGTCTGTAAAGCTTGGTAATGGTAAGATAATTGAAGGTAAAGATGTTCCTATTCAAAATTTTGGTAAAGGTGAGAAGGTCGCTATTAAGGGAAATGGTAATAATATTCAGCTTGATTTAATAAAGGACAATACTCCAATTAATGAAATAAATTCTTTTTTTACTATTAATTTAAAAAGTCCTATTGTGGTTTCAATGGGTAAAAAAGAAAGACTTGGTTATGATCCTGATACAAAGATTTCTAAAATTAAGGTAAAGTCTAAAAAGAAAGGTGGGGCGGTTGTTTCTTGTTTTGAACCTGACTTTATTGCAAGCGAATTACATAAAACAAATCATATTGCTGCTGAGAAACTAAATGAATCTCTTTTAAATAGATATAATGGTAGAAATAGACATAATGTTTATGCTAGTTTAGATGATTCTCAAAAGAGATTTTTAAGTAATTTTGTTGATGGAGAAGTTGATGCATTTAATGTTAATGAAGCGATAGGTAATTGTGTTGATTATGCGATTGAAAATGATGTTTTAAATCCAAACACTTGTTTTGTTAGACCTAGAAATATTTATGATTGTTTAAGTCCTGATCCAAAAGTTTATACACTTAGACTTAGGCAATTAGAAAAAAGAAATAACAATAAATAAAGACTAATTAGTCTTTTTTTGTTATACTCAAATATATAGGAGGAATTATGGAAAATATTAAACTTAATAATGGGATAGAAATACCTTGTGTAGGACTTGGTACTTGGTTAATTGATAATGATAAGGTTGATAAAGTTGTTTGTGATGCAGTTAAAATTGGATATAGACATATTGATACTGCTCAAGCTTATGAAAATGAAGAGGGAGTTGGAAAAGGAATTACAAATTGTGGAATTCCTAGAGAAGAATTATTTGTTACAACAAAAATAAGAGCAGAATATAAAGACTATGATTCTGCGAAGAAGTCAGTTTTAGAATCTTTAAAAAAAATGGGATTAGATTATTTAGATTTAGTAATAATACATGCTCCACAACCATGGGTGGAATTTAGAGAAACTGATAATAATTATTATAAAGAAAATGTTGATGTATGGAGAGCACTAGAAGATTTATATAATGAAGGAAAAGTTAAGGCAATAGGTGTATCTAACTTTCATGATTATGATTTAAAGAATATACTTGATAATTGTCATATTAAACCTATGGTTAATCAAGTGTTATCACATATTGGACAAACACCTTTTGATATAATTGAATTTTGTGGTAAGAATGATATTGTAGTTGAAGCTTATTCTCCAATTGCTCATGGTGAAGCAGGTAGAATAGATGATGTTGTAAGAATAGCAGAAAAATATAATAAAAGTTTTGCTCAAATATGTTTAAAATATCAATTACAACTTGGATGTATTGTGTTTGTGTTACCAAAAGCAAGTAGTCTTGAACATTTAGAGAATAATTTTGATTTAGATTTTGAAATAAGTGATGAAGATATGGATACTTTAAATAAAGTAAAACCTTTAGATGATTATGGAGATCATGATTTCTTCCCTGTTTTTAAACATAGTGGAGAGTAGATATGAAATTAGAAGAATTAAAATTTGCACCTTTTAATGATTTAGATAAAAATTATGCTTTATTAACTGCAGGTAGTAAAGATGACTTTAATACAATGACTATTAGTTGGGGTGGATTTGGAACTATATGGAATAAACCTGTAGTTACAGTTTATGTTAAACCAATTAGATATACATATAAGTTTATGGAAGATAATGATTTTTTTACGGTAAGTTTTTATGATGATAAATATAAAAAGGATTTACTAACTTTAGGTACTAAGTCTGGTAGAGATAGTGATAAGATTTCTCTTACTAGTCTAAATCCTTTGTATTTAGATAATTCTGTTTCTTTTGAAGAAGCAAATGTTACATTGGTGTGTAAAAAGATATACTATCAAGATTTGAATCTTGAGTTAATTAAAGAGAATCTTTCTAATGATATTTATAATAGATTTTATGGTGAGGATCCAGTACATAGAATGTATATTGGAGAAGTAGTTGATATTATAAAAAAGTAGTTGACAAGTTAATGTTTTTAAAATAAAATATTTTCAAATATATGTTATCAAGAGCGGACGAGAGATTCGGCTTTATGACTCCGCAGCAACCTATTAAGTTAGGTGCTAATACCGACAAAGTATAGTACTTTGGCTGATAATTATAAATTTATAATTTATTAATTAAGTCTTTGTGCTATCGCATAAAGACTTTTTATTTTGATACATATATTTAGAAGGGAAGTGTTTTTATGAGAAAATTATTTACTTCTGAGAGTGTATCAGAAGGACATCCTGATAAACTATGTGATTATATTTCAGATAGTATTTTGGATGAATGTATAAAAGGGGATAATAATTCTAGAGTAGCATGTGAGGTTGCAGTTGGAAAAAATATGGTTTTTGTAACTGGTGAAATTACCACTAATGCTAAGATCGATATTGAAAAGATTGTTAGAAGAACTATTAAAGAAATTGGTTATTTTGGAGATACTGATATTGATTATAAGACATGTGATGTAGTTATAAATATTTCTAAACAGTCTTTAGATATAGCTCTTGGAACAAATGATTTGGTTGGAGGAGCAGGGGACCAGGGAATGATGTTTGGATATGCATGCTCTGAAACAAAGAATTATTTACCTCTTGGATTTGTTCTTGCTCATAAACTTACTAAGAGATTAACTACTGTACGTAAGAAAAAGATAATTGATGGAATAGGTGCTGACGGAAAAAGTCAGGTAACAGTTGAATATGATGGTGATATAGTAAAAAGAGTGGATACA
>CACXJP010000086.1 GCA_902768065.1 uncultured Erysipelotrichaceae bacterium | reverse complement strand
TCAATAACTTTTCATTTTTTTCATCAAGTTCTTTTTTTAAAGAATCATCATAATTACTTCTTATGTATTTTTTTTGTAACTTCTTTATCTCATTAATTAATTCTATTAATTCTTTATTATCATTCATTTGACTTTTTAATTTAAGACACATTTTATAATCACTTGTATTTTTTATATAATCAATTAACTCATCAACTTTATTATTTACACTTTCCATCTAAACTCCATGTCTTAGCAGATGTTATTTGAACATCTACTATATCACCACAATTTACTTCTTTTTCACAAGTAAAATTAATTAATTTATTTGTATCACTATATCCAAAATACATATCTTTTTTATCAGATACTCCCTCAACAAGTACTTTAACAGTTTTTCCTTCAAGTTTTTTATTGTTCTCTAAAAAATACTTATTAACAACATCATTCAATCTATATAATCTATCTTCTTTTTCTTTAAGAGTTGTATTATCCTTCAACCTACAAGCAGGAGTTCCTTCTCTTTCTGAAAAGATGAATGTAAATGCATTATCAAACTTACATTCATTAACTAAAGATAAAGTTTCTAAAAAATCTTCTTCCTCTTCTCCCGGAAAACCAACAATAATATCTGTAGATACTGATACATTCGGAATTGTATCTTTTATTTTATGGAATAATTCTAAATATGATTCTCTAGTATATCTTCTACCCATTAACTTCAAAATGCGACTTGATCCACTTTGAACAGGCAAATGAACACTTGGCATAATATTTGGATATTTAGCAATTACCTCGATCATCTTATCAGTAAAATCCCAAGGATGACTTGTCATAAATCTAATACGAGGAATATTCAATTTAGCAATATCTTCAAGTAAATCACCCATATTATAATCATCATATAAATCCTTACCATAAGCATTTACATTTTGTCCAAGAAGAGTAACTTCTTTATAACCATCAGAAACTAATGATTTTACTTCTTCAATTATATCTTCTTTTTTTCTACTACGTTCACGACCTCTTGTGTATGGAACTATACAATAAGTACAAAATTTATCACACCCATAAATAATATTAACAAAAGCTTTATAATTCTTATCTCTAACTACAGGAAGGCCCTCAACTAAATCTCCTTCCCTGGAATATACCTCAATTTGCTGTTTACTTGATGAAACAGCTCTATCAACTATTTCAGGAAGTTGATAAATGTTATGTGTTCCAAATACAAAGTTAACATATTTATATTTATTTAATATTTCTTCACAAACTTTTGCCTCTTGAGCCATACAACCACACAAACCTATAATAAGATCCTTTTTTTGTCCCTTTAAATGCTTTAATCTACCAAGCATACCAAATGCCTTATTATGGGCATTTTCCCTAATACTACAAGTATTTAAAAGTACTAAATCAGCATCATTATAATCATCTGCTCTAACAAATCCCATTGCTTCAAGCATAGCAGATATATTTTCACTATCATGTTCATTCATTTGACAACCATATGTCTTCAAATAATACTTTTTTCCAACATATTTTTTTTCAATACTATTATCTATTTTAAAGTCTATTCTATTGTATTTTTTCTTACTACGTGATCTAGCTTCTTTATAATCAGGTAAATGCATATTCCCAACTCCTTAAAACTATTATAATTTATCATATATTAGTAAAATTATCAATCAAAAAAATAAGATATTAAATCTTATTTTAAATGTAACTATTAATTAAATTATCTAAGACAGTAGATCTATCATTTAATATATCCTTCTTGATGATATCCATATTTTCATCAATCTTATCAAGTACATTCAAAAGATTTGGATCTATATCTTTTTTCTCAAGATTATCTACGACAACCTCTAATGTATCTAATTTAGTATATTTTCCATATTCGGAACTTTTAAATACAACATTATATAAATTCTTAAATGAATTTAAATCAAATGAAGTAAATCTTTTATCTTTTAAAAATTTCATGGCAGTACATAAATAATTATTATTTATTGCTCTATCAAAACTTGTTTCTCCTTTATTGTTTCTAATATTTGGAGAAAAATTTTTCTTTTTATTAAGTAGTTCTACTACCTTCACTGCCTTCAATGAATTATCATATGCAAGAATATGACTAAATGTATTACCTTCTACATTTTTATGATTGACATCCCAATTTCTTTTTTTCATTAATTTTTCAACCAAGTCATATTGTTTTGCTTTTAATAATCTTGTGACAACGTCATTACCAACACCATCTTCTAAATTTACATTTATTTTATTATCATCAATTAGTTTTTCAATAATACTGAAATAACCTTTATTAATAAATTTAAAAATCAGGGATGGTTCATCCTTACATGCATTCATTAATTGTTGTTCTAACATAATTTAAACACCTCTTTACACGTGACAATTCAATATTCTAACAGTCATCAATTTTTTAGTCAAATCACACAATAATGAATAGATATAAAAAATTTTTATCATTATTTTTTCCTTATATATCAACATTTTTATAATATTGTCAACTGTTTTTTATAGATATTTTTATAATAAAGCAATAATAAAAATAAACCTAATCAAAGGAAAAATACACTATCATAAAAGATTTTTAGAACAAAAAAAGTTGGAATTTCCAACTTTTTATATATTATAAATATTAAATTATCCTAATTGTTTACCACAGTTTGGACAGAATTTAGAACCATTATTAGGTGTTCCACAATCAGGACAGAACTTACTTCCTGCAGGAGCAGCACCTTGTTGAGCAGCACCACCATTTAAATCAGCAGCAGTAGTACCTTTATTTTGGAATGCTCCTTGAGCAGTAGCTCCCATCATTCCACCACTTGCCATATTCATCATACCAATACCCATGAATCCATTTGCAGCTCCATTAGCATTGTTAGCAGCATCTTGAACAGCATTTGCATATGCACCAGTAAGTTTTCCTTGTTGCATGAATGAATTTGAAGATAGCTCGTAATCGTCGATTTTTCTTTCAGACTCATCATCAAGTGTAACAGATTCAACAACGAATCCAACAAGACTAATACCACGATCTCTTATTGGTTGATCAAATACTTTTTCATCCATAATAGATTTAATAGTATCAGTAGCACTTGGTAATTCAAGAACTGGAGTTTTATGAACAGAGTTTCCTAACTCATTTAGCACTTTTTGGAAAGCTCCAATAACTTCACTTCTCATTTGTTCAACAATATCATCTTTTCTATACTCATCAGCAGTACCAGCAATTTTACTCATGAAAGTTGCAGGATCACTAATCTTGAATGTATATTTTCCAAAACATTTAACTTCTACTCTTAATGGAGTCATTGTTCCAGTCATTTGATTTGGAATTGGATGAGACCAATCTTGGAATGGAATTGGCGCAGGTGTACCAAACTTATTATCTAATATTTCTTTTGCATTAATATAGAATACAGCTTGTTCCTTGCTTGTACCTCCACCATATACAAAACGAGTCCACATTTCTTTAAATACATCGCCAAATTGTCCAGCAAAGAAAGTTGGAGATGAAGATTGATCAAAAGTATAAATACCTTCTTCAGCAGTAGCATCTAAAATTTGACCACTTTGAAAAATAACTGCAATTTGTCCAGGTGAAACCTGAATTGCACTATCCTTTGAAATAATTCCATTTGGAGTAGATACTCTTTTCATTAAAATATCATTTCCTAAATCTTCACATTTAATATAATCTTTCCATTGATCGTGAAGAGTACTTTTTACTGCAGCAGTTGCAGCCTTAATTAAACCCATAAAATTCTCCTTTATCTAATTAATTTTTATAACTTTATTATACAATAATTT
>CACXJP010000085.1 GCA_902768065.1 uncultured Erysipelotrichaceae bacterium | reverse complement strand
CATTGCGAATCAATCACAATTTTTGAAAGAAGGTAAAATATGGATAGAAAAACTCAAAATGATGATAAGGTATTATATATAGATTATATTAATTATGATATTCACAATTGTCCTCCAGAAGGAGAAATGTTTATTGATTGGTTTATGTGTGATGCAAGCATAGCAGAAACAATATCAATCTTAAATAAAAAAGGTTATATTACTGATTCAAATTCATGTGGGGGTCATATGCCAATAATACGAAGCCAATTTATAACTAATTATGATGTTGTTCAAAGAGGACCATATATTGCTTTTAAAGAAAATATCTCAATACCTGTATATCCAAAAGGTTTTTATAATTTTCCTATGAGTGTTGGTAAAAAGTTTTCAAATTGTCTAGTTTCATCAATTGAAGGATTATATTCAAAAGATTATCCTAACTTTTTACCACACACATTAATAGATATTTCATATAGTAAAGAAATACCTCAAGTAGATAATAGTGGCTTTGTTCATATTATAAATGGAGTGGGTGTTGATGATTTCTATGATTTTTATGCTATGGCACTTGATAATACAAGAAAGTCTTTAAATGAATGGGCTAAAACATTACCACCAAAAATCGATATTATTTCGAATAAAAAAAATTAATAAGTAATGTTGAATAATAAATAAAAAATTATATTTCCAATATGCAGAAAACTACGATAATTTGATAGTTTGAAAAAAAGCAATACCACAAACAAGGTAGAGTACTTAGCACTGCTACCGATACAAACTTTAATAATTTAATCATTATATTTGAGAGGAGATTAATATTTTGGGATACATTATGAATTTAAGAAATAAAGTAGGACACATTCCAATTATAGGTGTAGGAGCAACAACACTAGTATTTAACAGTAATAATGAATTGCTTCTCAATCTTAGAAGTGATACAAATACTTGGGGTATACCAGGTGGTTCAAAAGAAGTAAATGAAACACTAGAAGAATGTGCAATAAGAGAATTAAAAGAAGAAACAAACATTAATGTAAATGATTTAGAATTAATAACGGTATTATCTGGTAAAGAGTATTATTTTAAATATCCAAATGAAAATGAATTAGATTGCGTTATAGCATTATATAAAGTATCAAACTATGAGGGTGAATTAAATATAAATGATGGAGAGAGTAAAGAATTAAAATTCTTCTCATTAGACAATTTACCAGAACTAGAATCACGAGCAAAAGCAATAATAGATAAGATTAAAGGTGGAATTATTAAATTATAATGACATAGCAAAAAACCATGGTCTAGCCATTGCGAATCCATAGCAGTACTTGAAAGGAGATAAAAATTATGGCTTTTGATTATAAAAAAGAGTATAAAGAATTTTATATACCTAAGAATAAACCAAGTATAGTAGAAATTCCTAAAATGAATTACATAGCTGTAAGAGGTAAAGGTAATCCTAACGATGAAGAGGGGGAATATAAAAAACTATCGGTTTATTATATGGTATAGCTTTTACAATTAAAATGAGTTACAAAGGTACTCATAAAATAGATGGTTATTTTGAATATGTTGTTCCTCCACTAGAAGGATTTTGGTGGCAATATGGTAGAGTTGGAATAGATTACAATCAAAAAGAAGAATTGAATTTTATTTCAATCATTTGATTACCAGATTTTGTAACTAAAAAAGATTTTGATTGGGCAATCGAAGAAGCTACAAAAAAGAAAAAACAAGATTTTTCTAAAGTAGAATTCTTAACTTATGATGAAGGAATATGTGTTCAATGTATGCATGTAGGTTCATATGATAATGAACCTGCTACAGTAGAACTAATGCATAATTATATGGAAGAAAATGGTTATATTTTAGATATAACAGATAAAAAATTTCATCATGAAATATATTTAAGTGATCCAAGAAAATGTAATGAAAACAAATTAAAGACTGTAATAAGACATCCAATTAAAAAGAAATAATGACATAGCAAAAACCCAATAGACAAGGTTGGCAGTTTGTGGGTAATATCCATGCAAAGACCCACGGTCATATAAAAAATGACTACGCAAAAACCCACGGTCTAGTCATGTTGAGAGTGTATGTTTGTTAAAATTGAAATAGGCCTTGATATATAAAGGAGAATCAACTATTCAGTATTGTTTCAAAAATAGTATATAAACATCGAATATTTATAGTAATGATTTTAAAATATATTTAGGTTGTTTGAGGGGAATATGTTTCCGCATACCATATTGATGGTATGGGTTGTATAATAGAAGCAAAAGAAAGGAGAATGTTAAATGACAGGAGCAGATAGATTTACTGATAAGGCTGAAAAATATGAAAAATATAGGCCCTCTTATCCTAAACAATCATTAGATATAATACAATATGAATGTCATATCACTTTAAATAATGATATTGTTGTTGCTGATATTGGATCTGGGACAGGAAAGTTTACAGAGTTATTATTAGAAAAATACTGCAAGGTCTATGCCGTTGAACCTAATGATAATATGAGAGCAATAGCAGAAGATAAATTTATAGGTAACCTTAATTATAAATCAATTAATAATACTGCAGAAAATACAGGGCTAGATGACAATAGCGTAGATTTAATAACTGTAGCGCAGGCTCTACATTATTTTGATGTAGAAAAAGTTAAGATTGAATTTAGACGTATTTTAAAACTAAATGGTAAAGTAGCTTTATTATGGAACTTTAGATACAAAGAATCAGATTTTATGAAAGAATATGAAAAAATAGTATATACTTTTCATTCCAAAGATTTACAACCAACTTTTGCTCAAGATAAAATGAATGATAGTGTATATAACAAATTATTTTCAGAATACAAAGTTTTCTCCATCCCTTATATTCAAGAATTAGATTTCGATGATTTGTGGGGGAGGGTTCTTTCAAGTAATCACGCTCCAAAGAAAGATGATCCTAATTATGATGAACTATATAAAAATATAAAAAAAATATTTGATAAGTATCAACATAATAAAAAAATTAATTTTGAATATCATACAAAAGTTGTAATTGGTAATATAAATTAAAGATATTAGTTTAATGGAGCCATTTAATGATTCTGTAAAATGAAAAAGCAAAAATTGATATATACATAATAAACATACAACTATGATGAGTATAAATTATGAAGTGGTAAGTTATACACAAATACATAAAAACTAATTGTTCATAATTAATGTACACGGCATTGCGAGAGCGTTGCGGTATTAGAAAAGAGGTAAATATGATAAAAATAAACAAAGCTGAAAAGAATATTACTGATACTAGAATAGCAAGTTATGGTATTTTATTTAATAATACAGGAAAAATTGCTATAGTAAGAAAAAAAGATTGGGGATTAATTTTACCAGGTGGTAAAAGAGAAAATAATGAAACTTCTATAGAAACAATAAAACGGGAAGTTATTGAAGAAATAGGATATAAAGTTAATGATTTATGCTTTTACGAAAAAGTTGAAGCTTTTTATGATATTCTTTTAAAAGAAAAAAAATACTATTGTCATTTGATTGCAGATATCTATACTGGTAAATTGTCAAATGAAATTGCAGATCCAAGTGATATAGATTCCTCTTTAGAATGGTATTATATAGAGGATATAATTGGTAAATTAGAATTAGATTATCAAAATAAAATTCTTGTAAATTTTCTAAAAAGTAATTCATTATCTAAGAAGTAAACCTATTAATGATAAAATTAACAAAAATAACTAGTTAGTGTAGAATAAGTGTGGAGATTTTTCCCCTAAAAAATAAGATTTATAATTAAATTAATTTTATTCTAGAAGGAGTAGATGGTCAAGCATCTATTC
>CACXJP010000084.1 GCA_902768065.1 uncultured Erysipelotrichaceae bacterium | reverse complement strand
TAATTAATGAGATAAAGAAGTTACAAAAAAAATACATAAGAAGTAATTATGATGATTCTTTAAAAAAAGAACTTGATGAAAAAAATGAAAAGTTATTGAATATTCCTTTATATGTTGTTTATAATCAACATTTATCTAGAGTTAATGAAATGATTGATTATGTTAAAGATAGTTTAAATAATTACTTTTATAATTTATTAAATAACAAATAAAAAATGGTCTTATGACCATTTTTATATTTTTATTATTATACTAAATAGGTATGAAGCAGTATTTAGTATTAATGATATTAAAAAGGGATTTATCTTTTTATATGATAATTTCTTTTTATAAAAAATTCCTTCAATTACAACTATAAGTATTTCTAATAATATTATATTAATAATTAATTTATTAAAAAGTATACTACTAATTATAATAAATATATTTAGTAATTATAATAAATATATTTAGTGCTACATTTGTAATAAAATTAATTATAATTATATTTAAGAGATCTTCTTTTTCTCTTATTTTTAGTATATAGGCTAGTAATGTTTCTATTATGATTGTAATTGAAAAAGCGGTGGCTATTCTAAATAACTTCATTATCTACACTATCTTTTTTTTCATCACTATTATCTAATTCTTCTATTATTTCTGGTTTATTGTTTTCTTTTTTTGCAGTTGGATCTATATTTGTTACTGATTCTTCAGTTATAATTTCTTCTTGTTTAACATTAAATTCACTTAAATCAGCTTTTGATTCTTCTATTGCCATTCTTACACTTGCAGGATCATCTATCATAGATGGTTTTTTTATTGGTTTTTCTTTTAGCTTAAGATTATCTTTTTTGTTTTCTGTTGTTTCTTCTTTTGGAATATCAGTTGTATTTTGTTGTTGAGGATTCTTCTTTTTATCCTTTACAACTGCAATTACAATAAGTGTTATTAGAATTAAAGCTACAACTAATGCTAGCAGTCCTAAAATAACCATTGTTGTTGATGGCCCTCTTTCATATTTTGGGTCTATTGCTACGTCTAAATAATTAATTAAATTCATTTTTATCATCCTTTCTACATATATAATTTAATATTATTATACTAACTATTGTTAATGATAATATTATTATACAATTTATAACTATACTTTTAAACCTTATTATAAAAATTGGTAATGTACCTAAGAATAGACCAAGTGTTGTGAATCCGAAGGCTATTCCTGGATATTTTTTTAGTACTGATACTATTAGTCCCAAAGTGATAGCCATTGTCATACTAAATGACATTATTCCGATTAGGGAAATATAAATATTTTTATCACCAAATAGTAAGAATGGTAATGCAACTATTGTACTAATAAAAGAGGTTTTTCTAATTCCAATTTTATCAATTAATATTCCTCCTAAGGCTTTACCTGTTCCCATAGTAAAATATAGTAATATAGATTGAATAATTGTTTTGTTCCATGATGTTGGGATTGCATATCCCATATATGCTCTTACTATTACTACGGTTGTTGCTAAAATTATTACAATATTTCTATTTATTTTCTTATTAGAATAATTATATTTATTTAAATTCTTATTTTTAATTTGATTTTTATATTTGTTGGATATTACTAAAGGTATTATTGCTAACAAATCAATAATAATTATTAATATAACCGGTGTTTTTATTGAGGCTAATATTTTTCCAATAATTAGTCCAAATGAACCTCCGGAAACAAATATTGCAGCTGGGGACATTTTACCAGGAGAGCTTCTCAGAGTTTTTTCTGCTCCATCTATATGTATCATTGCATTACCAATTGATAATATAATTATATTAATTATTGGTTCTACTTTAAGGAATAATAGAACTAGTGATAATGACATTAATAATATTCCTATTAAAGTAATATGTTTTGTTTTTAATTCATCAATTATGTATCCAATTACTCCCTGTGGAACAAATGCTACAAAATCAAATACTAATGCAATTAGAAAGAAAATCTCGCTTTTCATATAATTTCCTAATATGTAAAATGAGACTATTTCTGTTATTAAGTGTATTATAAAATAGGATATTCCAAAAATATTTACTTTTTTCATTTTTAAAATTTATCTAATTCTTCCATTATTTTATCGCAAGAAGATGAAACAAATTCTTTAATGATTCCAATATCTATTGAATATTTTTTCTCTTCTTTAGAATTTTCTATGATAATTCCCATTTTATTAATTAGTATATCCAAATTTTCAACAGGTATTTCTTTTATATCTGTTTTTGGTACTTTAAATTCTTCATAGAATAGTGATAAATCTAAATCATATTCTTCAATAACTTTTATATTTAGATTAGTATAATCTGAATATATTATTGATTGAATTTCTTCTTCTGTAGTATTAATTATTGTTCCATCTAATAATCTTAGAGCACTATTACATGTAATTTTTTCCATACAGTCTTCAAACCATAATTTGTCAGTATATAGATGAATATAATATCCAAGTTCAAATGCATTTTCCATAAAATTAGGATATCTTGATACAAATAGTTCCATATTTGGAATGTTATCTTTATATGAATTCTTTAAGAAATGAGATTCATATTTACTCATTCCAATTTGTTTAGCAAGATCTGGTGCTATTGAACCTAAATAATAATCATATTTGTTAATTATGTTTAATTTTTTATCTAATTCTTTTGCGACTGCAAGATGTATAATTGCTGATGCCATACATTACCTCCTTATTATAAGACAATTATATCATTTGTATATCAGTTTTTCTAGTATTTATTATTGTAGTTAATTTTTGTTTTGTAGTTGCATAAAATATAGTGGAGGTACTTATGACAAATTATAGAGAAATTGTAACAAAAGCTGTTATTTCAAAAGGAAAACGTCTTTTTACATCTACTAATAGTGTGGATGTAGAAAATCCTTCAACTGTTTTGGGATGCTGGGTTATTAATCATAACTTTAATGGAACAAAGAGTAGGAATAAAATAATAATAAATGGAAGCTATGATGTAAATATCTGGTATTCATATGATAATGATACTAAAACAGCAGTTATTAAAGAATCTAATAAATATAGTGAGACAATTAATATGAAAAGAGATAGTGGTATGGATGAAGAGGTTATTGTAAGGAGTTTACAGCAACCAAGTTGTGTTAAAGCAGACATAGATGGAAATAAGATTAACTATACAATTGAAAAGGTTTTGGGTGTTGAACTTGTAGGTGATGTTAAAGTAAAAGTTGAGACAAATGAAGAAGATCCTTGGGATGAAATTGGTGAAGATGATGTTGTTGAAAGTAAAGAAGAAATTATTAAAGAAAAAATTGATGATAATTTTATTAAGGAGGATACTATTTAGTTTTCCTTTTTTTGACTTTGATATTATTCTATGTTAGAATATCAAACTGATTTGGTGGGGATATTATGGATGTAGTAAATGAAGATATAAATTATACTTTTGATGTTTTAAATGGTTATAATAATGAAAAATATTCAAATATTTATTTTAAGTCTAATGAGGATTTGAATAATTTGTTTGGTACATTTGATTTTAAAGATAAGAAATGTTTAGCTATATTATCTTCTGGTGATCAGGTCTTTCACTTACTTAATAAGGGTGTTAAGAATATTGATTTGATTGATAAGAATAAATTAACAATTTACTATTTCTATTTAAGATTATGGATAATAAAATATTTAAATACATATTATCCTCCAGTTAATTTTGATTGTAATTTCATTAGTGAATTATTAAAAAATGTTAAACCTAGTAATGAAATGGAAAAAAAGGCATATAATTACTGGAATTTATTTGTATCAAATTTTTCTAACAGAAGAATTAGTAATCTTTTTCTTATAGAGAATGATTTATTTGATAATAGTATTTCAAATATAGATGAATTAAATAAAAAGATAGATAGAAAATATGATTTTTATAACAATGACATTAAGGATAGATTATTTATTAGTAAGAAATATGATTTTATATACTTATCAAATTTATTAGAATGGATAATTAGGGATAAAGATGAAATGATTCCGATTAGAAATAATTTATATCATTTATTAAATGATAATGGATATGTAATATGTTCTAATCTTTGTAGAGATGGTAATAGTGGAATTGGGGCATTGATATTTGAAGAATTATTTGGTTGTTATGATATTCCTAGTATTAATACCAATGGAGAGGAAAAATCTCCTGGGTATGTGTATATAAAAAGAAAACATAATATATAAATATTGTTAAAAGGATACTATATTTTTTAATGGTATGTTAGTGTAGAATAAGTGTGGAGATTTTTCCCCTAAAAAATAAGATTTATAATTAAATTAATTTTATTCTAGAAGGAGTAGATGGTCAAGCATCTATTC
>CACXJP010000083.1 GCA_902768065.1 uncultured Erysipelotrichaceae bacterium | reverse complement strand
AGATGATATCGGAATTCCATATAAAGAAATGGTTGGAGATGCAGCATTCTATGGACCAAAACTTGATGTTCAAGTTAAACCAGCTATTGGAAATGAATTCTCATTATCAACTTGTCAAATAGATTTCTGCTTACCAATGAAGTTTGGCTTAACTTATGTTGATTCAAATGGAGAAAAGAAAACTCCAGTAGTTCTTCATAGAGCAGTATTTGGATCCCTTGATAGAACAATTGCTTATTACTTAGAAGAGACTAAAGGAAATCTACCAGTATGGTTGGCTCCAGTTCAAGCAGTAGTTATTCCAGTAAATGCTGAATTTCAAGGAGAATATGCAAAAGAAATATATAATAAATTAAGAGATAAAAATATTAGAGTAGAATTAGATGATAGAAATGAGAAATTAGGATACAGACTAAGAGAAGCACAAACTTCAAAAATACCATATACACTTATCTTAGGAGATAACGAAAAAGAAAGTAACACAGTAAGTTATAGATTATTTGGTTCAAAAGAAACAACAACAGTCTCATTAGAAGAATTCATAAAACTAATAGAAGATGAACAAAAAGATAAGTTTTAATTTACACATATGTCAAGCAGTGTCAACAGTGCAGTTGGGACTGCTTTTTTATTGGATTTTTCTCATGGCAGAGGGTACAATATATTTATAAAACTAGAAAGAGGAGAAGAAAAAATGAAAAATTTTAAAAACAAAAAAACGTTACAAATAGTATTATTAGTAGCAATAGCTGTATTGACTTTAGGTATAGGTTATGCATCTATTACAGCGATTAATTTACTAATTAATGGTAATGCAACAGCAAGTGTAAATCAAGAAAACTTTAAAGTGTATTTTACACAAGCACAAAGTATCACAGGATCAACAGGAGTTTCTGGAACATCAAGTATAGATGATAATGATGCAACAATAGCATATTTTGATGTATCAGGATTAACGAAAGTAGGAGACTATGGAGTAGCAACATATACAATATCAAACAATTCAAATGGAATAGGTGCAGATATCTCATTACAATTAACAAACTCAAATAACGAATACTTCAAAATAACAGAGACAGTAGCAGATTCACAACTACAAGCAGGAGATACAACAACAGCAACAATAAGAGTAGAAATGATAAAGACTCCAATACAAGCAGATGTAACAACAAGTGTCACAGGAACCTTAACAGCAACACCAATAGAAAACGAAAACGCAACAGGAAGTAGTCCTAAATCAAAGATAGCAGGAGAACCAGAATCATTTGCAACAGATTCATGGGCAACAATAAAGAAAGCAGTACAAGATAATAATACAAGTGCATACAACATAGGAGATACAAAAGAAGTAACAATAAATAATGTAGATTATACAGTAAGAATAGCAAATAAAACAACGGGAGATCATTGCGGAGATAATGATACAGCATTCTCACAAACAGCATGTGGTTTCGTAGTAGAATTTGTAGATATAGTAGAAAGAAAATCAATGAATTCAACAAATACAAACATAGGAGGGTATCCTGCAACATTAGTATATGATTATTTAAATAATACATTACTAGGACAATTACCACCACAATTACAAAGTGCAATAAAACCAACAAGAGTAATATCAGGATATGGAAATAATGGAACAGATACAGCAAACTTCACAAGTATTAATCAATCATTATACTTGTTATCAGGAGAAGAAGTATTTGGAACTGATGGTGGAGGAAACAATTTCTATGATACAGCAGTAGGAACATCACATCAATTAGAATATTATAGTAATAATAGTGTAACTTATTCAACAAATAGTTGGAGTGGAACAAATTATGATAAAGCAATCAAACAATATAATTCCTCAAACACAGGGTGGTGGTTGCGCCCGGCCTCTTCTGGTAGTGGTAATCATTTTGCCAATGTCGATATTAGTGGTAATTGGAATGGCGGTAATGCTACTGGTACTCGCGGTGTCGCTCCAGCTTTCCGAATCGGGTAATTAGAACAAGCGTTCTAATAAAGGCAAATCTCATACTAAGGATGAGGAATAGCCCAATACCGATAAAGAAAGGTTTCTAAAGCGCGCTCCGAACGATCGTTGCGGACAAGCAGAAACCATCCGACAGCAAATGACTAAATTAATTTAGTCATTTGAAAATAAAGAAATAAGAATACACCATGAACTTAATGTTAAGTTCATGGAGTTGATTTTAATAGTTTTAAATTATAAATATTAAATTATATCTTATTTTATGATATATTGTATATGAATGAAAGAAACTTCATAAAACAAAAAGGATACGTTTGATTGTCGGAATCAGACGTAACCTCCTTAATGGATGCATCTGAAATCAACTAAGTTGAAATCAGATGTTTTTTTATAAAAAAATTTACTTGTGAAAAACTCAGTGTTATAATATAAAACTATAGGTGAATTATATGAAAACAATTACTGAACTTGAAGAAGAATATGAAAAATTTGAAATTAAAAGTAAACATGTAAATAGTTTAGAAGAATTTCTAGCATTTATCATTATAGGTATAGATGATACATATGAAATAGAAAAAGATTATAAAAAAGAGATAAAAGAAAATAAAAGATGGCAATTATCGGCAAAAATAAGAAATTTCTTTAATTTCATTTTTGAAGAAGAAGAAGAATCCTTTTATGATTATGATAATAATATTTTAGAAGAATTAACTCTTTTAGTCTTGAAATACCAGTCATACTTTAAGAAAATAGCAGAACTAGCAAACAAAAACAACTATGAAGAATTATTAAAATTAACAGATTTTTTAACTGAATATTATAATAAAGAAATTGATTATTATGAGTATAGAAGAGATAAACTAGAAATGGAATTAAAAGGTCTATGTTTTAGTAATTCAAGATATGAAGATAATCAAAAAGTAATTGATGAGTTTGCTAATAATAAATTGAGTAATCTAGAAAAAGCAAGTCAAAAAGTATACAGATAAATATAGTAAAGTAAAATAAAATGTGCTAAAATATATTTTGTTTATAAGGTGGTGAAAACATGGATAATACACTTACAAATCAAATAAGAAATAAAGTTGATATTGTAGATATTGTTGGTGAAAGAATACCACTAGTCGCTAAAGGAAAAAATTTCTTTGGAGTATGTCCATTCCATGATGATTCAAACCCTTCAATGTGTGTATCAAGAGAAAAACAAATATACACATGTTTTTCTTGTCATGCAACAGGAAATGTTTTTACATTTCTGATGAATTATGAACACATGGACTTTAAAGAAACATTAAAGTATTTAGGAAATAGAGTAGGAATTGATACAGGAAGTATTCATATAGCAAAAAAAAGTACTAAATACGATAAATATTATGATGCCTATAAATTATCATTAAAGTACTATCAAAATAATTTAAATAGTAGTGTGGGTAAAGAGGCAAAGGATTATTTACAAAAAAGAAAAATTGATGAAAAAATAATAAAAGAATATGAAATTGGATTATCTCTAGATAAAAGAGATGACTTAACTACTTTATTACAAAGTAAAGACAATGATTTAGTAACTTTAAATAGAATAGGATTATCTACAGATAAATATGATATATATAGCGAAAGAATAATGTTTCCTCTATATGACACAAATGGAAGAGTAGTTGCATTTAGTGGAAGAATTTATAAAGAAAAAGATTTAAAAGACAAAACAAAAAATAAATACTTAAATACTAAAGAAACAGACATCTTTAAAAAAGGCCAATTATTATATCATTATCATATAGCAAAAGAAGAATGTCGAAAAGCACATTCTGTAATAGTAATGGAAGGCTTTATGGATGTTATTAGAGCATCAACTATTGGTATTAATAATACAGTAGCATTAATGGGAACAGCTCTAACAAAAGAACAAATAGCATTACTTAGAAGATTATCAAATAATATTATTTTATGTTTAGATGGTGATGATCCAGGACAAAAAGCTATGCTAAGTATAGGAGACCATTTATTAGAACAAGGAATTGAAGTTAAAATAATAAAACTCCCAAATCCAGATGACCCTGATACCTATATTCTAAAAAATGGTAAAGATAGATTTGTAGGATTAGTAGAATCTGCTATAAACTTTTCAGATTTTAAATTTCAAAGATTAAGAGAAAATGTTGATTTTAGAAGTGATGAAGAAAAAGCAAACTATATTAATGAGGTTTTAAAAGAAACTGCTAAACTAGATGACCCAATAAGAAGAGAAGTAGTATTAAAAAGACTTGCAAAAGAATTCGATATAGGTTATAATACACTGGAAATGCGTATAAATAGCTTCAATGAAGAAAAACCACAAAAAGAAGAAGTTATAATACCAAAAAAAGAACAAAAGAAAAAGAATAAGTATACAAAAGCATATGAACAAATTATCTATTTTATGCTTAATAATGATTGGGTAATTACTCAAGTTGAAAAAGAAAGAATAATATTCCCGACAGAGGAAATGAGAGAACTATGCAGTGAGATAACCTATTATTACAAAAAATATGGTAATATTAATATTGCTGATTTTTATACTTATATTCAGGATAAATCAAATATTCTAATATTAATAAATGATATCTTAGGTGATTCATATAATGAGAAAACTACAAAAGATGAGCTATTCTTATATTTCAAAGTTACAAAAGAATATTGTGAAAAACAAGAAATAAAAAGACTCACAAATTTAATGAAAAAAGAAGTAGACCCAATTGAACAAGCTAAGATAGTAGTATGGTTGAAGTAATTAAAACTCTTGATGAAAGAAAAGCAAAATTAATTGCACTTGGAAAACAACAAGGATATATAACATATGAACAACTAGCAGAACAATTAAAAGGATTAGATATTGATAGTGATACTTTAGATGAATTATATAATTCATTAGTAGAAGAAAATATTGAAATAGTATCAGAAGATGGATCAGATGATGCATCAGGAGAAGAAATAACTCAAGATATGTCAGTTGAAAATTTAACACTTTCAAAAGATGTTAAAATAAACGATCCAGTAAGAATGTATCTAAAAGAGATTGGACGTATTAACTTACTTACTTCAGATGAAGAATTTGAATATGCAAAAAGAGCTGAAGAAGGAGATGAGGAGGCTAAAAGACTATTGGCTGAATCAAACCTTCGTTTAGTTGTTAGTATTGCTAAAAGATATGTTGGACGTGGAATGCTATTCTTAGATTTAATCCAAGAAGGAAACATTGGTTTAATGAAGGCAGTAGATAAATTTGAT
>CACXJP010000082.1 GCA_902768065.1 uncultured Erysipelotrichaceae bacterium | reverse complement strand
GAAGAAATATCAACATTAATAAATCTATATTGTTCATTTTCTATTCTTGGCATAATTCTATAGAAATCATACAACTTATTTCTTATTGGTTCATTTCCAATTATAAATAATTCTTCAAAATCATCATCTTCATATTCTTCAAAATACCATATAAACTTTTCTCAATAAAGATATACAATCATCTCCTCTTCAGTTTGAGGTTTAACATATTTCAGTAATTTCTTCAGAAAATCATTTTTAAAATATAATTCAGCATAAAACTCATTTAAATATTTTATAGTCCATACCCTTAAATAATAGTAGTATAATGTCAAACTATTCTTATCATATAAATCAACACTTTTCGCACCTCTATCATACATATATAGAGCTTGATCTCCACTACCTAAAACAGTAAGTACATCTTTTCCCTCTACATTTACAGCATCAAATATTTCTCTTAAATATTCATTTGAATGAAAGTATATTGAATTATAATTATCATCCTCATTATGTCCATCATATACATCCTGTGTTTTACCTATAAGTTCATCAACTCTATTCATTCAAACACCACCTATTTTTTTCTGTAAATTTTTCCTGCAGGTAACTTAAAATCAGACCTTTCTATTTCAGGTAACTCTTCTATATCAAATACTTCTGAAAATACTTTTCTCTCTATATCATTTTCTTCAAATCCAAGTTTTCTAAGATTAACAGAAAGAATTGCCCCATCATCATTTATTAATTGTTCTAGGTTATCTCTATATACTGTAAAACCCTTAATACTATGACAAATATAATCAGATATATTTGAAGTATATACAAAATCATATTTCTTTCTTACTGGAATAAATTCATCTCCAAGATTCATATTATAAAATGTTAATCTATTATCAATTTTATTTCTAATTTTAGTAATATCACTTATTTCATTAATTACATCAAATCCACTTTTATAAAATAATTTTTCACTCATTTTATCGTTAAATAAATCTATATATTTACACCAATAATTAAACGCTTCTTTTTCTTCATCGGTCTTTATTTTAACCATTCCCAATAGTTTTTTTATAAAACTAATACTAAATGTAAATTCAGGATAGTATTCACCTAAATATTTCATTGTCCAATATCTAATGTAGTAATAGTAATAAGTTAATCTATTTACATCAAATGTTTCTACACTTTTTGCACCATTATTATAAAAGTAAAACATTTGATCTCCACTACCTAATACAGATAAAACACTTTTATCATTAACATCTACAAAAGAAAACAATTCATTTAGATTTTCATTTGAACTATAATATACCCTGTTATAGTTTGGAAATCTTCTACCTTTCATTACTAAATGAGTATGTAGTAAATCTGAATTAATATCTCTCATATTATCCCTCCTTTACATAATAATAACCAGGAACCTCAGGACTAAAAATAGAGTATTTATATACTTTAGGCATATTATGATATTTGAATTTTTCTTCAAATATTCTCTTCTCATCAACACCTGCTCCATCTTTAATCACATTGGTACAAATTATTTTTCCTCCATCTTTTAATAAACTATCTAAATTATCTCTATATACTCTAAAAGCCTCTGGACTTTTAGAAACATAATCCCCAATATTAGATACATATATATAATCATATTTTGTATCTAATGAAACAGGCTTTGCTATATCAATATTGTAAAAATTAAAATTATGATTTTTTATTCCATCAACAATTTTCCATTTTTTAATTATTTCATTTCTTCTATCAAGTAAAGTAGCCTTTGGAATATACAAATCATTAATATTTTCACATTTAGTTATAAGAAGACTCCAATATTCAAAAGCCTCCTTTTCTTCATCTTTTTCAGGATCAACAAATGATAATAGATTTAGAATAAAATCTATATTTTGAGGTAGATAATATTGATTATTAGCTAACATATTCCAATATCTTAAATACATATTATAAATAGTTAACTTATTTATATCGAATAAATCAAGATTCCCAAATTTAGCTTTGAAAAAATGAAATGCTTGGTCTCCACTACCAAGTACAGATAAAACACTTTTATCTTCAAAATCAAAGTTAGAAAATATTGGTCCCAACAACTGAAAAAATTAAATTATACTTTTCTTCTACTTCACCTCGAATTGTCTTCACTGTTTTTAAAACATCAATATCTACCATACATTAATCCCTCCTATCTTCTTTTATATGAAAAACCTGGAGATTCCAACTTTCCACAAATCCACTCTTTTGGAAAACTTCTTCTTATAAATTTTTCCTTAAATGTATCTCTTTCACAAGAAGAAGTACCTTGTCCAATTTTGGAACATAGAATAATACCATCATCTCTAAGTAGATTATCTAAATTATCCCTATAACATACAAATGAATCAACTTTCTTTGGAATATAATCAGAAATATTTGAAGTAACTATAACATCATATTTTTTATCATGATTCCACTCACTTGAAATATCCAAATTATAATAATTAAAATCTCTATTTGCTAATCTACTCTTTATTTTTTCTAAATCATAATCTTCGATTCTAAAACAATTATTTGAATAAAAGAATCTACCTAAATCAATAAAGAATTTATTTACAAACTTTGACCAAAAATCATAAGCATCTTTTTCTTCCTTTGTCTTAGGAACAACAACACTCAAAAGATTTATAATATAACTTTTATCAAAATAATCTTTTGGGTAAAAAGAATTTAAATGTTCCATAGTCCAAATTCTTAAATAGTAATAATAAATAGTTAATTTATTTATATCAAAAACATCTACACTTTTTGCATCATTTTGATAACAGAAGAAACTTTGATCTCCACTACCTAATACTGTCAAAACATCTTTATTTTTTATATTTATATTTTTAAACAAATTATTGAGTTGCTCATTTGTACTAAAATATATCTTATTATACTTTGATGAATATCTAGTACTATATACTTCTTGAGCTCCTACAATATCCCTTTCAATCTCTCTCATTTTAATCACCTATAAATGTATTTTTCTTTTTTTATAACAATAGCCTAATGAAGTAATCCCAATTCCATAATCATAATTAATATTTGGAAAGTGACTACATTTAAACTTTTTACCCATAATATTTCTTTCGTCTTCATAAGGGCCATCATTCATAACATTAGTCGAAACAACAATTCCTTTTCTATTTAACATCTTTGACAAATTATCTCTATAAACTTTAAATGAATTATCATCCTCAATATACTCATGTATATTAGAAGTATAAATAATATCATATTTTGATTTTATATTTACTTTTTTAGTAAGATCTATATTATAAAACTTTGGTTTATAACTTCCTATTTTATCAAATAAGTTTGTATCATCATATAAATCCTCATCCAAATCTAAAAAAGAAGAAATAAGCATAAAATCAGAACATCTAACATCAAAGTTATCAACAAAATCTTGCCAATAATCATATGCTTTCTTTTCATCACCACTAGAAGGTGTCACTAAACATAATAAATCCCTTATATACCTAGTACCAAAATCTCTATAAGGATATGATCTATTTAAATACTTCATTGTCCATACCCTCAAATAATAGTAATAAAATGCAAGTTTATTTATATCGAATAAGTCAACCTTTTTAGCACCATTATTATAAAAATAAAATGCCTGATCTCCACTACCAATAACCGATAATACTTTTTTATCTTTTACATCTATATATGAAAAAATATCATCTAAGCATTCATTAGTAGAAAAATAAACAGGACTGAATGAATCACAATCCCTACCATCAGTCAATCTACTTGTATTATTAATATCATTTTCTATATCACTCATTCTATCCCTCTATTCTATCTTTTTACATATTTATATCCAGGAACATAATCAAATGAACCATCACTTATCCCATGTATCTCATAATAATCAAAATTTTCCTCGAAAAGATATCTTTCACATGGCATAGGAATATCATTTCCTAAATTAGAACACAACACAACACCATTTGAATTTAATAGTCTATCAATATTATCTTTATATAATCTAAAATTTCTTCCATCAGCACATAACCAATCCACAATATTTGACGTAATAATAACATCATATTTATCATTAAGATCAATTTCCTTGGAAATATCAATATTGTGAAAAGTTGGTTTTTCCTTAGTTATTATACTAGTAAGTTTATCTATTCTATCTTTATCTAGTTGAATACAATTACCAATTGAGAAAAATAACATTGTAAATTCATAACCCTTTAATTTACTAATTAATTCTTTCCAATAATTGATGGATTCTTCTTCCAAATCACTTTCAGGTTTAACAAGTTTTAATAATGCAGAAACATACTCTTTACACAAGAAAGGCTCTGGATAAAAAGTATGTAAATACTTAAGTGTCCAAAGTCTTATAAAGTAATAATGTAAAGTAAGTTTATTTATATCAAATAAATCAACCTTTTTAGCACCACTTAAATATGCCATTAAAGGTTGATCACCAGATGCTAAAACTGAAAGGACTTTCTTATTATTAAAATCAATATTAGAGTACAATTCTTCTATCTCTTCATTAGATGTCTGATATATTCTTCCACACCCATCAACTTTGTTGGTATTTAAATATTCTATTGTATCTTTAACATCATCTCTAATAACACTCATAAAACCCCTCCTTACTAAAAATAAAATCATCATGATTATTATGATGATATACAAAACAGAACAATAACTGCTTTATCACACATAAATTTAATCCCCTAAAATTAGTTCCATATTATAACATAAAATGATATCAAAGTCAAAAAAAGAATACCATTAGATAGTGTTTCCAAAGTGGGGAGATTTATAAATAATCTCTTTTTATATCAATAAAAAAGGTTAAAACCTAAAAAATGCTTTATAATTGAGTTGTCTAA
>CACXJP010000081.1 GCA_902768065.1 uncultured Erysipelotrichaceae bacterium | reverse complement strand
AAAAATATGTCAAGGAATGCTTTTTTTACAATTAATAACCAAAAAGAACTAAGTATAAAGGGCTTTTGCCAAGATAATTATTGTGATACTTCAGATGGTTTTTTTAATTCTTTGTTTGCCGGCAATTCCCAAGGATTTATCACTAGATTTTTATTTAAAAAGTACGGCTATACTTTCAATATTCTTGATCCTGATATTGAAAAAAAAGAACAAATGGTTAAACAGCAGATATTTCGTTCTTCTAATTTTTCTGATAAAATCATTTATTCATTAATTAATAATTGTGCTTTTAAAAAGCAAGATTTGCCAAGAGTTTTGAATAGTATAAACAAAATGATTTTTGAATTGAATACCTTTTATAATTCTAATCAAGATGAGGTTGCTCATATAAATAACATCCTAAATCAATTAGCGGCTGGTATTACTGCTTTCCAAGAAGAAGGCAAAAAAGATGAATTGTTTATTTTTCAGCCCGCTACATGGGGTGGAGTTATTATCCCATATATATTTGCTTATAATAACATGGATGACTTTAGTAAAAAAATTAAGTTGTTATTTCCTGATAAAGATATGAAAGAATGTAAGCAAATTATCATAGAATCTCGGGGAAAAATTGATAACAACTATGATGATATAGATGTAGTCAACATTGATGATGATAGTGTTAGTTTTACTTCATTAACAACTTATTTTGGGAAAGAACCTAAGTATTATAACTGGGAAAATAATATATTTCTACTAAAACACATATTAAATGAAATATATTTTGTACCAAAACAATCTATTACTACAAAAAAGGCAAGAATGCGTATGGCTTTAGATGTTTTAAGAGTTCCAAATGCTGAAAATTTTTTATCTAGTTATAATTTTAATGTTTCTGAAGAAGAATTATCTCTTATATCTCAAAAATATCAGACAGCTAAAAAAATAACAGCCGAAACTATTCATAGAACTTATAGTAAAGGTGAAGAAGTAATGAAAGAGAGTATTATTCAAGATTTAGAAAAACTTGGGATTACTTCAACTAATAAATTTATTACTCCCGAAAAATTTATAGAGGCAACATATTCTGGATACTTTCATGAATATATTAATCCATTAGTGGAAAATTATGAAGAAGCGGGAGATATATTCGATGAAGAAAGCCACGTAAGGCCAGTATCCTTTACAATGGGGAGAAAAGAGTTAAAAAAAGCCCTAATTAAAGGTATGTCTGATAATTAAGTCAAAACAAAACATAAACTATAATAATATCTCTCATTTTCTCACTCCATTTTTATTGTATCAAAAAAGTAGACATTCTTTTTTATCGTGTCTACTTTTATTATATCAGTTTAGAAAATAGTTTTTTTCCTTTATTGTATTTTTTATTTAGTAATTTACAAAGTATTGTTTTTAGTGTAAAATATACACGAATTACGAGGGATAATATGAATATACGAGAAGAGCAATGGAAGTTACATAATATAAAAGAAAGAAAATTATTAATTAATGGATTGAAAACAGGTAAAATAACTCCATATGATGATGAGTTAATAGAAAAATTAAGAACAATCTATTATGGAGGAATACCCGCATCTATTATATTATTATCAGATGGTTTATCTAATGGTCATTGTTATGACAGAGCATTACTTATGTCTAGAGCATTCTTAGACACAGATGATGATGTTAAATTAGTATATGCAACAATAGACAGTATTAGATTAAATCCACAATATCAAAATAGAGATGATCCTATGTTTGCAGATCATTGTTTCGTAGAAAGAACTACATCTAATGGTAAGAAATTGATATATGATACATCTGCTGGATTAATCTACGACAAAAAATTATATTGGATGATGGAACATCCTAAAGTAAGAAAAGAAAATAGTAAAGAAGCAATAATGGAGTTTATTAAGTTAGATGAAGAGTATTATCCAGAGAATATAGAAAGAGATAAATATGCTTCACCACTAATATTACCTTTTATTGAAATGTCTTATGGTAGACCAAACGAAATGTATTCAATGTTAGGAATAGAATTACTGCAAAGAGAGATAGAACATTTTAAAAATGTAATAAACTATGATCAAGTCTGTAAAGAGATGGATGAAGATATGAAAAAATATGGATTTAAATAAAAAAGAATAGTAAAAACAATTACTATTTTTTTTTATTATATTAATTATTAAACCAGAAAGTTGACATTATTATAAAAACCTTTATAATAATGTCAACTTTAGGGAGGTTATTATGGATAAAGATTATATAGATATATATTCAAAATTATTATTGAATAGAATTAAAGGTATTGTAAAATCACGTTTGGTAGAAAAAGATGAATCAAGAGAAAAAGCAACTGACGAGAAAATGCTTAAAGTAATTGAAAGTCTTATAGTAGAAATAAATGGTAAAAGAAAAGATGATTTAAATATTAGTTTTTTTGTAAATGAAATGAATGATGGTCGTTTTTTGGAAGCTTTATGTATGCAGTATGTTGCGGTATATAATGATAATTTAGAATTATTAAATGAAATACTAGATAATAATATTCATCTAGATTTATCTGATCTTGTTGTTTTATATAAAAGGCTTACAGATAAAGTTGATAGAAAAACATACTTATATTTGTTGAAAAAAGAAAAAAAAGCAGTTATAAATTTTTTATACTCAATTATATTAAGCGATGATGATAGTATTATAAATGAAAATGCTACATCTAGATTTGCAAACATAGTTAATAAAAATCCAGATGTATTCTATGTAGATGATAAAAGTGGTTATTATTCATTTATTACAAAAGAGTCACTTAAGTGGTTCAATGATGAAACACTTAGTAATACTACAGATGAACAAAAAACAATGATAAAAAGACTTTATGATTCATATAGTTCTAAAGACGAAGTCAAGGCAACTTATGCAAGCTTAGTCATAAACAATAATTTCTCTAAAGAGGTTTATTATTTTGAAGACTTACTTGATACGTTTACTATTGAAGAAATATTAAGAATGTCTGATGAACAAATAAAAAGTATTAATAATTATCATTTATGGAGAAATCCAAGAGAAAAAAAAGAAAAGAATAAGGTAATTAAAAAAATTAAGAAAGAACTTAATAACTAGTTTTTAACTAGTTTTTTATTTGCAATAAATAATTCCCGGAATTATTTTATTTTTTTTATCCTATTAATTGGTAATCGTATGAATTATATTATTTACGAGAGGTGATTTAGGTGTTAAAAAGGTCAAAATATTTTCATCATATGAATATTAAAAATGATGTTGTTGCAATATATAATTCATTAATATTAGATGTTTTTTATACAAATAAAAAATTGTTGAATAAGATATTAAAAGATGATTTTGATAGTATTGATAAAAAGACTATTAATACATTAGTTAAGAAAGGTATTCTTGTTGATAATTCTAAATCTGATGATAAAGCTCTGGAAATTCTAATAAATCATTATATGAAGAGTACTAGAAGAATAGATGTTTTATATTTAGTTGCTTCTCAAGGTTGTAATCTAGGATGTAAATATTGTTTCTTAGAAAATTGTGATGCTAATTGGAAAAATATTATGATGAGCTTTGAGACTGCAAAAATAGCCATTGATAAATTTATTACACATGTAAAAAGAAAGAAAATTACTGAACCAACTATTATGCTTTTTGGTGGAGAGCCATTCTATAACTGGAAAATATTAAAACAAATTGTTGAATATTGTAGTGATACTTATCCTGAATTCTTTAATAACAAAAATAAGCTGCATAATTTAAAATTTAGAACTGTTACAAATGGGACTCTTATTACAGAATCAAGAGCAAAGTTCATAAATAAATATAATATTGTAACTGCTATTTCTTTAGATGGTCCAAAGGAAATAAATGATGCTAATAGAGTTTTTAAAAAAGGTAATGTTAGTGTATATGATACTGTACAAAAATCTATTGAAATACTAAGAAAGAATAATTGTGATTTTGGATTATCAATTACATTATCCCCTGCTGTTGTAAATGATAAAGAGAACATTATCAAGTGGCTAAAAGAAATGAATGTTAAAAATATATTTTTTAATCCATTACAATATGATTCAAATAATGATGAGTGGAATGATCATTATGTTAAATCAACAAACTTCATTATTGATACATTTTATACCTTGCTTGAGAATGATATCGTTAATGGAAGACCTGTAAGGCAAATAGAAAGCTTTATAAACAAATCATTCTATATTGCAGATTGTGCTGCAGCTGGGAATGAACCAACTTACTATTAAACCTAATGGAGAAGTAATAGTTTGTCAGTGCGATTATCAGTCTGAAAGTAATAAATTAGGTAATATTCTTGAAGATGATATTGATACTTTGCTTAACAATAAAAATACAGAAAGATGGATTAATTCAATACCATTAAAAAAGGAAAAATGTTTAAATTGTGAAAGTATATTTATTTGTGGTGGATCATGTTTAACTCAAAATACCAAAATGTTTGACCATTCTTGTGTTGTTGATCAGACATATTGTATATATATTAAAATGATGTTTGAATGGTTATTAAAACAATGGTATGAAGAAAATATAAAGGAGGGATAGCATGTCAAAAGTCACTTTGAAACATATTGCTCAGAGAAAAATAGTTGATATGGGTCAATGTATGTGTGTTGTTAAGTGTACACGAAAAGTACCTGGCAACAAAGCATTAACAAATCAGGTTGCAAAAGTATACAGAACACCTAAATTAAGTGATTTATCAAAGAAAAATATGATTGATATGGGTCAATGTTTGTGTGTTGTTAAGTGTACAAGAAAAGTTCCTGATAACAAAGCATTAACAAGCCAAGTTGCAAAAGTATATGCAAAGACTTTAAGAAAGGCTGCATAATAAAATAAAGGAATTTATTTCCTTTATTTTTTGTGCTATAATTTAATAAATTAAGAGGTGTGTAGCTATGACATATGAATATAATGGGATAGAGATTAATATTAATTT
>CACXJP010000080.1 GCA_902768065.1 uncultured Erysipelotrichaceae bacterium | reverse complement strand
TCCAAATAATGTCCAACCGGTTGCACCACCTATCAAACTTATACAAAACGGAGTATAACTTCCAGCAATAAATACATAAATATCACAATGATCTATTACCCTAAAAACTTTTTTTGAACCAATCCTAGGACTCAATGCATGGTATAAACAACTCATTAAAAACATAATTATCATTGAAACACCATATATACATGATGAAACAACCCCCGCAACATTATGATTATGCGCAGACATTACAATTGTTAAAACTAAAATTACGATTCCAAATATTACACCTAAACCATGTGTAATAGAATTAGTTATTTCTTCCCCTAATGTATACTTAGGCATTTTTATCTTATTCAAAAAATCATCTCCCTATAAAATCTATTCAGTAATAAGAATAAAAGTAGAAATTCCCAAACAGAATTTCTACATTTACAATTTTTTAATTAATTGACTATGATGGCCAACAATCCGAAAAAATATTCTCGGAGTTCAAAACATTACCATCTGGATCCTCAATTTGTAAATGTAAATGTGGTCCTGTTGAAATACCCTCATTTCCTGATAATGCTACAACATCACCAGCATTAACTCTATCACCAACATTATAGAATGAAGAATCAGAAACATGCCCATATATAGCAACATTTCCATCATCCTGTTCTATTCTAACCCAGTTTCCAAATCCACCAGCATCATCTCTACCTGCATTAGTAACAACACCATTAGCCATAGCATGAAGTTCAGTACCTTCAGGTATACCAATATCCGTTCCTTTATGATTTGTTGAAGCTCCCGCAGTCGGTTGATCACGTGGACCAAGCGAAGAAGTAACTGGGGCATCAACACCCTCTGCAAGTGGGAATATATATCCCGATTTTTCAGATTTAATTAATCCTTCTGGAACATCTGACAAAGAACTTGAAACACTTGAACTATTACTATCAGAAGATACAGTCTCGCTTACTGGAGTAGCAGTCAAACTTGGAGAAGAAGCTGTAGTTAAATAAGTATTAATATTCTTTTTTCTTGTCTCTAAATCAGTTCTCATCTGAGTAAGTGGTGAGTCATATGAGGCTTTTGCATCAGCAGATGCATTTGCTTGATCGGCCTCTGTTTGAGCTATTGTTGCTTTAAGTTTAATATATTCCTCATACTCACTAATCGCACTTGCAAAATTATTTAACTGTGTAACAATTGCACTATATTCACTCACAAAAGCCTCTGCCTGTGAGGAAATACTATCATATGAAGGGCCAGTCCATGAACCATTTAGTCCACTCATTTCTGAACTATAACTACTTAGATATTGTTGTAAATTAGATGCATCACTCTTTACAGTACCACTGCTTACCATATCATCACCACATTCCTATTATATACTCATAACATAATTATATATTTTTTAATACTAAAAAACAATATTAAGGCTTTATAATTAAGTGTAAAAAAGTGTTAAACAATTAAACCACTACCATCAAACAACTGAATAATATTATCTTTTTCAGAACTAATCTTTTTTATAAATTCTTTCTTTCTATTACAATGAGGAACTATCAGTCCATCAACAATTTTTAAACCAGTAAAGTCACTCATATTAACAATATTCTCATCATATGGCAAAGCAGTTTCAATTGAATTACCTAATATCTCACTACCTGCACTAGAGCCTATATATATTTTATTAGAATTAATAAATTCTTTTATCAAAGTATCAAACTTATATTTTCTAATCATATCTAATAAATAAAAAGTATTACCACCCATCATATAAATAATATCAAAACTATTAAGATCAATATCACCTACTCCAATTTTATATTCAGTAATGTTATCTTCATTTATACCTAGATTAAGAATATTCTTATACTCATCTTCAATCCATGATTTATCATCATCTAAATCTCCATCAGATGCTGTTGTAATATATAAAACTTTTTTATTAGATAGTTCCTCTCTATTAACTATATTATAAAATTCATTTTTAAATTCTTCATCAATTATTCCACAAGAAGTTAAAACAATATTTTTCATAAAAACACCTCTACATATTTTTAATTAACTCATATATTTCATTCCAATTATTAACTCTAGTTATGTTACCTGCATCGATATTTTCATTCATTTTTGTTGTCATTAAAATAGCTTTAATTCCATTATCCTTTAATTCTCTACAAGTCTCATAACTATCTTCTATAAGAATATCAATATTATTATCCTTCATAAAAGAAAGTTTATCTCTTACATGCAAGTCTAAAGTATCATATATAATATTAAATTTCTTTAAACTATTCTTTGTAATATCTTCAGTATCACAACCATCAATATTCATGAGTCTAGCAGTAATAAAATGTATAGAGTTTCCCTCATCTTTTAATTTATTTATTACAGTATTAGCATCATCTAACATTGTACACTCTTCTAAAACATTCTTGTAATACTTATCAAAAAATCTAAATTTAGTATCATTATCCCATCCATAAAGTACATTTAAATAATACCTATTTGTAATCATTCCAAAACTATCTCTATTTAATGGTTTTCCAGATAATTCTTCCTGATATAAATCAGCATACTTAAGCATAGATTTCACAGTTAAAAAAGTTGTATCATCAATATCAATCCCTATCTTCATATATACCTCCAACACAATAGATTATATCACATAAAAAGAACTATTTTAAATAGTTCTTAATTATCTTTATTATTATAATCACAAGAATAAATTGTTCTTTCACCATACTCAGTAGATTCAATTTCCTTCTTACAAGAATAATCCTCTACATCATATTTTATTGAATCATTTACCCCATCATACTCTCCATTTAATCCATTCTTAAAGAATACTCTATCCTGATGAACAGTAATATCAATCTCATTACCATCAGACTTTTCTTCAATTAAATATAGTATTTTTAAATTATTAATCAGCTTATTAATTGTATCTTCATTAGCTCTAATTATTAAAGGATCATTTCCATATTCATCAAAAGTATAGATTTTATTATCTTTAAGATTCTCAATAAATAAATTATAGAACAATTTGAAGTCACCATTTGACTCTTGAGTAATTTTGATAACTGGCATTTTATCCATTGTTGAATCATATTTATAAAAATCAAAATATTTTGAATCAACTTCTCTACTAACAATAATACTATTATCTTTAATATCATTATCTATAATATATTTATATTTACGTGTTACTCCAACTCCTGCAGATTCAACTACTAAATTATCTTTATATTCTAAATTAATCTCTTTTTTCTCTAGATTAAATATACTATTATCATCAATAAATTCTATATTCTTAAAAGAAATAATAGATAATCCCAATCCAAGACCAAATAATACAATTGATGCAACAAAAACAATAAGATTATATTTAAAATTAAACTTTTTATTAAATGTAAAACATATTATTAAAATAATTAATTGTATTGCAATAACAGAAGAAGATAAAGACATAAATAACAACCATAAAAATATTATATTTGTTGGAATATGAAAAATAAAAATAACATCTGCAACAATAAAACCTATAGTAGGAAATAAAAACCAAAGTAAATTAAATATTAATAATATTTTTATAAAAATAATTACAATCTTTGAAAGGACACCTAAAAATGCAAAAGGTTTTTCATTTTCATTTCTAATTATTTTATTATCAACAGATTCATTCTTATTATCTGGATTTTTCTTATTATTAATTATAACAGTCTCTTTTTCATACTCATTTAAATATCTGATTTTAAATGTATAAATAATAACAATAATTGTTAAGATAAACCATACTAAATGGAATATACTATTTAATATTTCTCTAATTAATAAAACATGTGAATTATTTAAAAATTTAAATATATTTGCAATAACACTACTAGCCGTACCACATATAATAGTTCCTAATAATGTAAGTAATAATCCAACTATAACCATTTCAATGATACATTTAATACCTTGCAAAAAAGTCATTTTAGAAAACATGTTAATAGTTTTTGTTATAAACTCTAATAAAGAATCCCAAACGTTATAGATATTTTTATTCTTCCTTAAAGCACCATCAACATCTGTAATCTTATCATTAATAAGATCATCCATTGAACATTCAAACAAATTTGCTATTTGAATTATCTTATCTGTTTCTGGATATGTATTATTACTTTCCCATTTTGAAACACTCTGTCTAGATACACCTAGTTTTTCAGCTAACTCTTCTTGAGAGTAACCATTTTTCTTTCGAAGTTCAACTAACTTATCACCAAACTTCATCTAATCACCTCTTTCATGTCTATAATTATAATAACATTTTTAGTTGCAATCTATAAACTTTAGTTGGAAATTGTGTAAACTTTCAGTTGCATTTAATAAAATATACACAAAAAAACATATATTTTGATATATATGTTTAAAATTATTTGTTTTTTCTTTTTCCTAAATATTTAATATAAGCATCTATTAAATCCGGATCATGTTGATTAAGAGGTAAATTATCTAAATCAAAAAATCTCATATTTTTTGATTCTTCATCCCAACTTAAATTACCTGTATAATTTCTAACACAAAATAAAGCCGTATTATTAATTACAATGTCTCCATTTGGATAATCTTTTCTCCTAGTATTTCCAGAAACAATTCCAATTAAATCTAAATCTTCTTCTAATACATCAAGATTAGTTTCTTCTTTTATCTCTCTTATAATAGTGTCTTCAAATCTTTCTCCAAGTTCTTGACACCCTCCAGGTAATCCCCATCTATCATTATCCACTCTTGATTGAAGTAATATTTGTCCTTCATCATTTAGAATAACTGCTGCAGCTCCATCTTGTAATAAAACAAACTTATGATTCAAAACACCCATACACAATCTCGTAAATACTGGATATCCAATAATATTACTTAATTCAATTATTTCATCAGGTGAGAATTTATTTATAATATCAACAAGCTCATCATATGAAATATTTCGCCTCTCAGAACTAGTTAATCTCTTAATTTTTTCAAGTATTTCTTTATTATTCATAAAACACCACTACCTATGCCCA
>CACXJP010000079.1 GCA_902768065.1 uncultured Erysipelotrichaceae bacterium | reverse complement strand
ATCATTACATGTATATTTTTCTTTATAATTTGCATAATTTGTATACCAATCAGATAATGTCACATTGGTTGGATTATTAATTGTATATGTACCATCTCCATTGTCACGAATGGAATCTCCAAACACTATTGGTTCGTAAGCAGATAGCAGATTACCACTTTGTAGTTGCTTATAATACATTTTTGTATTATTAACTGCTGCAATGTAGTAAACATCAGTTGCAGTATTTGTTTGGCTTGAACTTATAAAAGTATATTTTCCTACCAAATTAGGATAATCTGTTGTTGCACTTACTTGGTATGGATTTATTAACGAATATCGATTTGCTGTTAAAGTACCATAATCAATACTGTCGGCATACCAGTAAGATGTTTCTAGAGATGTCAATTGTAACATAGTTTGTGTTGTTTCAAATCTTTGACCTAGTGTTGTACCTGTTGAACTGTATTCATAAACATCTCCGTACATGTATCCAACATAAGTTGGTGAATTATAACTTGCATTAAATTGCAAAGTTCCAAATTGCGAATAATGTGAATTTGATTTTAATGGTATTACATAAGCACTTGACGTATTGTAATATGACTCTACTAAATATAAGGTTGAACATGAACCATCTTCACTTGTTAATTTACAAGTATATTTTCCAATTAATCCAGGTCCATTGCTCTCATTCCACACAGTTTGTTCTGTTGTACCACTAACTTTAAATTTCTTAGAAACACTATCATATGTATAATCTGTTCCATACCAATAGTTAGAAGCTAAGTTTTGGCTTGTTCTAGATGCATATCCCACATGCGTACCACGTGTAGATAAACATTGGTTATCTACTGCTTCCCCATTGTATATCATCTTAACTCCACCAGTATCTGTTGTTCTTATCATTTGCCAACATTGTCCGGCAAATAATACATTATTTTTGTCAAGTATCGCTGTTCCATTCGTTGCATTTGAACCATAATAGTAATAGATCTTTTGTGTTGATTTAGAAGCATCCATACTATCTTGGTGATTTCCTGTATATTCTTTGGCGTATGTTCCAGTTGCAGCTTCATTTTGCAATACTTTATATAATGTCGTTTTTTCATGAACTGTTCCATCCATTGTTTTAACAATAGACTGTCTAGTCCAGGTAGCTCTTATTGTTACATCATGTTCAGGCATTACAAATACATCATCATTTACTTTTGTAATATCTTTTGCATCATCTTCATCTATTTCCCAACCTTTAAATAAATATCCTTCGCACGACAATTCAGTATCTTTCTTTGTCACATTTTGATATATGAAATGTTTTTCGCTTGCAATGTCAGGAAGTGTACAATTACTTGGAGTATTTGTATCATATATAACATCATATTTGTTTTTAAGTACCGGAGTATTTGTACTATTAACTGTTTTTTCAGTATCCTCTGGTAACTTATATTCTACTTTTTCTTTTTTGTTAGTTGGACAGTAACCTTCACTTCCTACATATTGTTGCTTTAAAGTAAGATTGATAGTCATTTTTGCATTTCCACCGGTCATATAAGCATTTGAACCTAAATTCCAAGTGATTTTTTGTAATCCAGATTCTTCTTCCAAAGTTACAGTTCCAATCGAAACTTTAATATCGTTTACAGATCCAATAGTAAAATAATCATCATGAACATAATCAGTAACAATAAATTCTTCATATACAATAGGAGAAATTGAGGCATCAAATAAGACATTATTTAATGTTGATTGATCAGCTACCCATTGAGAATCAGTTATTTGTTTAATTTCATCAATAATATCTGTTCCCATTTCATATTGAACACCATTAATTGTCATATATGGATATTTATCTTTTAACACTTCGAAAGTTCCAACTTGATTTGGAGTATCTTCATTTGGATATCCATCTGTTAAAAACAATGTTACAACGTCTCGATTAGACTGTTTTGTATATCCGTTCATAACAATATCTACATTTTGAAGTGCTGCGTTGTAGTTTGTACAACCAGTTGTTGTAATGGCATCTAATTTGGTCAATAAATCGTCCTTATCATTAGAAAAATTTGATATTATAGTCGATGTACTATCAAATGTAACAATCGCTATTCGATTTTGATTATTTGATAGTAAATAACTAACTAATTCTTTAGAGTCACTAATAGCTTTTGCAATTTTATCTCCGGACATTGAGCCTGATATATCAAGTACTAATACAATATCTTTATAATGATCTCCTGTTTTCATAATAGAATTAACATCAAACGTAACTTGAGCAGTATTTGTTCCTGTCCATTTTGCTGATTTATCTATATGCCAAGAGCCTTGACTATCATAATCATTAGACTGTATTTCTACTTTTTTTACTTCTTCTGTATATATACCCAATCCATTTAAAAATTTCTTTGCACTTATAGACACTATGTTTTTACCCGTAATCAAAGAAAGTGCTAGTATAAAGATAACTAATGTTCCAAAACATGCTGAAGCAAATTTTACTTTGTTTTTTATCCTTGGTAATTTAATTTTATTTAGTAATTTAGTTTTTTTCTTATTCTCTTCATTTTTTATTGGTTCATCAATATCTAATACTTCAATTTGCTCATTTTTTTGATTCAAAAAGCTTTTTTTCTTCTTTTTATTCCACCAAAAAACAAGTCGTTTTTTCTCCGGCTTTGGTTCTTCTTTTAATTTTGGTAAATCAATGTCTAATAACTCAATCTCTCTATCTTTCTGTCTGTCTAAGTGTATTTTCATTTTTATCACCTGTCAACATATTTTCACTATCTTTTTTGCACTTTTTATGTGCTTGCTTTTTCAAGAAAAATAATGATTACTCACTTGCAACCTTATCCTACTATAAAAATGATATCATCATTTGACATAATATTCAAGGTTTTTGTGTCTTTTTGTCGATGATATAAATGGAAATATTAAGTGTCCACACATTTCATTATCTAAAATGCAAGTTTTTATATATTTAATAATAACTCATTTGTAAAAACACTATAATTTATTTGTTCGTAGTTATTTGTTGGTGTAGTTGTAATGTTTTCTGTTTTATCATATTTATTATTACTTAATTCAGTATTTATATAAATATTGCCCTCAGGGACACATCCTCTCACCATCTGTCCTTCAGGGTAATATGGTAAATCATGCCTTTTTAGCTCCATATCGTATGGTTCTTCATAAACAAAGTAATTCCACCCATAATGTCCAATTTTATCTTGTATACGCTCTCTTTTTAGGTATCTAAAGTCTTCTAAAGTTTTTATTATACTTCTTATTGCTTTATCACCTATTCCAAGTGATTTTTTAAAATTTGTGAAATTGAATTTCCAATCATCTGGCTTACTTAACATAAATAATAAAAAAAACTTTACCTTCCAATCTTAAGCGAGTATCATCTATAAAAAAATTGTTTACAGTAGTAAATTTATTTTTTTTCTTTTCTTAAAATGGGCATTATATCATCCTTTCTTTTTTGAGCACAAAAAAAGCAGATAATACTATCTGCCTTGAACTATTTTTATTTTAATAGTTCTTCTAATTTTTTCTTTTCTTCTTCAAGTTTCTTTCTATCATTTTCTACTATGTTTGCAGGTGCTTTATTAACATAGTTTTCATTTGATAGAAGTTTTTCACGTCTTGCAATTGATGTTTCTAATACTTTTATTTGTGCTTCTCTAGAAATTTTTTCTGCTTCAGTTTCAACTTTTTCGAAGAAAATTCTTGCTTTTACTCTTTCTGAGAATACTTTATATGCTTTAATACCTAATGGTTTTTTTACAACATTGTCTTTTATCTTAAGCATTTTTACTATAAGTTCATTATCATCAGATGTATCAAACATTACTTTTAATTCTTTTGTTATTTTGTTTTCTGCTTTAATGTTTCTGAAATTTTTAATAAATTCAACTGCATCATCCATTACACTCTCTTCTAATTCAAATACATATTTCTTAGTGTATTTTGGATATTCAGAAATCATTATTGATTCAGAATCTTTTACTGGTAACATCTGATATATTTCTTCTGTTACAAATGGCATAAATGGATGTAATAATTTTAAGATACCAGTAAGTACATAACATAATGTTGATTGTGTCTCATTCTTCTCTATTGAATATTTTGCCATTTCAATATAGTAGTCACAGAAATAATTCCATGTAAAATCATATATTTCTGATCCTGCTAGATTGAATTCATATTTATCCATATGCTTTGTTACTGATTTAAGCATTTTTTCATATTTAGTTAAAATCCACTTATCTTCATTCTTTAATTTATTAAGTTTTATTTCTTTTAAATCTTCTATGTTCATTAATACAAATCTAGATGCATTCCAAATCTTATTAATAAAGTTCCATGTTGAAGTCAGTTTTACTTCATCAAATCTTAAATCCATTCCCATAGAACCATCTGTTGATAAATAGTATCTTAGTGAGTCTGCTCCATATTTTTCTACCATGTCAAATGGATCTACTCCATTTCCTAAAGATTTAGACATTTTTCTTCCTAATTTATCTCTTATAAGACCATGAATTACACAATCTTTGAATGGTCTTTCATTATTGATATATTCTGATTGAAATGTCATTCTTGAAACCCAGAAGAATATAATATCATATCCTGTTACTAAGCAATCTGTAGGGAAATATCTTTTAAAGTCTTCTGTCTTATTAGGCCAACCCAGTGTAGAAAATGGCCATAGTGCTGATGAGAACCATGTATCTAATACATCTTCGTCTTGTACCCAACCTTTTTCTTTAGGTGCTTCCATTCCAACATATATTTCGCCATCTTTATACCAGGCAGGTATTCTGTGTCCCCACCATAATTGTCTTGAAATACACCAATCATATGAAATGTCCATCCAATGTCTTAATATTTTTTCAAATCTTTTTGGTACAAAATTAACTTTTTTCTCTTTATCATCTTGGAATTTTAATACTTTCTCTGCGAGTGGTTTCATTTTAACAAACCATTGTTCTTTTATCATTGGTTCTACCATTACATCTGTTCTTTCACTGTGTCCAACTTCATGTACCAATGGTTCAATTTCTAATAATAGTCCTTGTTCTTTTAAGTCTTTTATACATTCTTCACGACATTCTTCTCTTGTCATTCCTTGATATTTTTTAGGAACATTCTCGTTCATTGTAGCATCATCATTCATAATAACTATTCTTTCAAGATTATGACGATTGCCTACTTCAAAGTCGTTAGGATCATGAGCAGGAGTTATTTTAACACAACCTGTTCCTTTTTCCATATCAGCATGATCATCTGTAATTACTGGAATTGGTTTATTCATAAGTGGTAGAATAACGTTCTTTCCAACAAAGCTTTTATATCTTTTATCTTTTTCATTTACTGCAACTGCTGTATCTCCAAATAGTGTTTCTGGACGAGTTGTAGCTACATTCTTCAGAGTCTTCTAATTTGTATTTCAAATGATAGAAAGCACTCTTTTCTTCTTTATAAATAACCTCCTCATTTGATAGAGCTGTCTGTGCTGCTGGATCCCAGTTAATTATTCTTTCTCCTCTATAAATTAGACCTTTATTGTAATAATCTACAAATACTTTTTTTACTGCTTCTGATAGCCCTTCATCTAGGGTAAATCTTTCTCTTGTATAATCTACTGATAATCCAAGTGCTCCCCATTGACTTCTAATACTTTCTCCATATTTGTGAGTCCAATCCCAACATTCTTTTAGGAATTTTTCTCTTCCATATTCATATTTATCTATACCTTCATCTTTTAGTTTTTTAACTACTTTTGCTTCTGTTGCTATGGCAGCATGATCCATTCCTGGTAGCCATAATGTATCAAATCCTTGCATTCTTTTATATCTTATAATTACATCTTGTAAAGCTGTATCATAAGCATGACCTATATGTAATTTGCCAGTAACATTTGGAGGTGGGATAACTATACAATATGGAGTTTTATCAGATTTGCTATCTGCTTTAAAATAACCTTTTTCTTTCCATTCATTATACTTATTTTTTTCAACATCTATATGATTATATTTTTTATCTAACATAATATACCTCTTTTCTTTCTAATAATCTAACATTTCTAATATTTCTTTCCATGTGTAGACTCGTACAATCCCTCTCTCATTTAACTCTTCTTCTTTTATTCTCTTATTATGCCAAGCATTCATTAAAATTTTCTTATCGGAATTTTCTAAATTATCAATTTTATCATCTATAGCAATATCTGATTTTATTAAGCTTTTATTTTCAATAAATATATACTGTTTTGGAGAAATAAATGGAAGCTTTTTCTTTAAATATTCATATTTATATTTTAGATTATTTGAACTAATATCTGGAGTTTCTGTATATATATAAGCTGTTGTTATATATAGTTCATACTTTTTATTTAATATCTCTAATGCTTCATATACTCCATCAATTAGTGGAGCATCATCATAGAATGACTTATCTTCCATATATTCAAAGAATTCACTTATTCTACTTCCAGTTAAATTCTGAAGTTTAAACTCTGTTTGTTCTTCTAATTTATAATCTGTATTTAGAAAATCATTTATTCTTTCAATATATAACCCATCTGTAATACAATTATCCAAATCAACCATAAGCCTTTTCATATTATTCCTCCTTTCTATAAAAAAATAGATTCATCCAACAAGGACGAATCTATTCGTGGTACCACCTTTATTTCTACTATATAAGTAGCTTGATATCTTTAACGGAATTATCCGGGATTACCTACTAAATTCAGAAATCATGCTCCTCTGCTACCTTCAATATATTCCTTTTGTTTATTTTCACCAAACATAAACTCTCTTTGAAAAGTAATATATTTACTCCTCAGATTCCTCGCATCTGATACACATTATAACTCATTTTATTAATTCTTTCAACTATTAATCATCAAAATTGTAATCATTTTATGATAATGTCATGTTGTATCATTTTTTGAAAATGTCAGTATGTAGTATAATATGCTCCTTGAGAAAGGAGTAATCAATATGAATAATGAAAGGATTACATTAACTATGAAAGAACAAAGAACTAATGACATTATGATAAAACTTATTTCAAAAGAAATTTCTATGAATGATGCAATAAGATTAACTGGTTTATCAGAAAGGCAATTATATCGAAAAAAAAGGCTATCTTAAAAATGGAATAAATTCCATTCCAAATAAATCTAGAGGCAAACCTAACGGAAAAGGATATTCAAAGAAGCTCAAAAATGAAATTGTAAGGCTT
>CACXJP010000078.1 GCA_902768065.1 uncultured Erysipelotrichaceae bacterium | reverse complement strand
CAGTTGCATTACCATTAATAATTAAATTTACTGCACTTATTGCTGCATAACCTATTCCTAATGTTACTACTGCGATTACTACTAGTAATACTATTTGTAGTGTTTTTTTGTTTTTAAAATTTTTCATTTTTTCTTCTCCTCTTTCTAGTTTATAAACTTATTCTACCCTCCACCCAGGACAAATTTCAACTAGAGATATACATCATAATATTTTTTTACATTTTTTTACATTTATTTTTCATACTTGATATTCTTTAAATAATTTTTTAAATTCATCTTTTGCTTCTTCAAGTTCCTTATTAATATTAGTAATAGCTTGATCTATTTTATATTTATTAATATATCTCTTTTTTCCCTTATTTGATAAGTATGATTTTAAAATATCATATTTGTTAGTTTTGTATTTTTTATAATTAGTATATATAATTTCTTTTATTACATCATTTTCATGAATTGATGTTTTATACTTTTTCAATGCATGATTTACTATTGAGTTATAAATATAGTTTTCTAGATATTTTTCCTTATTCATAGAATAAGACATGTTGTGTTCACCATTGCTGAGGAATTAAAGCCATTTTTTAGACAAGATAGAAGAAGATTCCAATATCTTTTCGATGCTTCTGCTATCACCATTAAATACTGGTTTAAAGAAAAATATAAAAAATATGATATTACCCCTGCTTTTATTTCTATCCATCATACTTTTGGTAGAAATCTTTGCTTTAATCCTCATATTCATATGATTTTACTAGATGGTGGAATATCTAATAAAAATAAAGACTTTATTAAAATTGATTTCTTTTCCTACCCTTCTTTTAGAAAACGTTTTATGAAAATTTTTCTTGATATGCTAGAAAATGATATTGGTAAAAAAGATTTTAGAAAACTTAAAAACGAAATATATTTAAATCATAAAGAAGGTTTCTATGTTTTTGCTCCACCCTCTAAATTTAAATCTTATACTGAACTTATCAAATATGTTTGTAGATACGTTGCTCGTCCTGTTATGGCAGAATCTAGAATAATAGACTACGTACTTATGCTACTTTTTGGTATCAAAGACACGAAGATAATTTAGTTATTATTGAAAAAATTCATGCATTTGAATTCATTTCTAGATTAATTATCCATATTCCAGATAAAAACTTCAAACAAATTAGATTTTATGGAGCTTACCATAATTCCACCAAAATTACTATTGATGTAGCTAAGTTTCTATCTGAAGAAAAAGCTAAAGTTATAAAATCACTAAACACATGGAAAGCAATGATTACTTTATCTTTTTAAGTAAATCATTTAGTTTGTGATGTTTGTAACACTTTTATGGCGTATAATAAAAGTACATACCCATAGGAGACAATATCATGGCAAGTGAAAAACAAATACAGAAAGTATTAAATAGTGGAATTTCTTACTTCGGGAAAGACGAAGTAATATATGTATATGAATGTAAAAAATATCACAAACTAGATCCTGTTCCAAGTTTTATAATCAATGAACATCTTGGATTCTTAAAATTTATTAAAGCTAAAAAATCTTTTGAGATGGAATGTCCATATTGTAGTGGTCCATCATTTCCAATAAGAACCTCTAAAGATTAGTAGGTTTATTTGTAGTGTAATAGTATCAAAACTATTACATTTTTATTTTTTTAGATTAAAACGCACTTTCCTTATAAACAAAAAAGAAGTCATATGACTTCTCTATTTCTTACCAATATTATCTTTCGCAACAGTAAGCATCAACTTAATTCTATTAATCTGATTAGTATGACTTGCTCCCGGATCATAGTCAATCGCAACTATGTTAGAATCTGGGTATAATTGTCTAAACTTCTTAATAACACTTTTTCCAACTATATGATTTGGAAGACAAGCAAACGGTTGAACACATACAATATTTGATACTCCGTGTTTCATTAAACTAACCATTTCAGCAGTTAAGAACCATCCTTCACCAGTTTGATTTCCTAAAGATAATATTCCATCAACATTATCTGCAAGTTCATAAATATTTGTTACTGTACCAAATCTAGTACCTTTTAAAGCATCTTTAACAGGCTTTTCAAAGATATCAATCAAATTAAGAGCTTGTTTATATAAGAACGGAGAAATTCCACCCGTTTTAAATAACTTACTTTTAATAATAGCATTATAAGCACAGTACTTAACAAATCCCATTAAGTCAGGTAAAGATACTTGTGCACCTTCTGCTTCTAATTTTTCTATTAAATTATCATTTGCAAAGAAATGATATTTAACAAGTATCTCTCCAACAATTCCAACTTTAGGAAGATCTTTATCATATACATCTATCTTATTAAAGTCATTAACTATTTCTTTAACATTTTTCTTAAACTTAGAAAATCTTCCTTCTTCAATATCATGACAAACTATTTCCATCCATCTATCATACAATTTTTGACTAGTTCCACTAACCTTCTCAAGTGGCCTAGTCGCAAGAAGAAGCTTCATGAGTAAGTCTCCATATAATACTGCCTCTAATAATTTCTTTACAAGCCTTGGGGTAAGTTTAAACGCTTGTTCTTTTTCAAGTCCAGATACATTGAATGATAAAATAGATATTTTTTCAAGTCCAGCATCTCTAAGCCCTTTTCTAATTAAACCTATATAGTTTGTCGCACGACAACCCCCACCAGTCTGAGTAATAATAACACTTGTATTATCCAAATCATATTTTCCACTCTGTAAAGCTTCAATTAATTGACCTGTTACTATTACAGCAGGATAACATGCATCATTATTAACATATTTAAGCCCAGTCTCAACTGTATTATCAGTTGACTCTCTAAGATACACTGCATTATATCCTTCACTATTTAATATATGCTCAAAAAGCGGCATATGTTGAACAGTCATATCTGGGAATAATAACGTATGTTTCTTATCAGCCTCTTTAAAATAATTCTTTTGATAATTATATGGAACATAATTACTAGTATCATTAATTCTCTTATTCATTGAAGCAATTAAAGATCTAATTCTAATCTTCGCAGCTCCTAAATTATTAATCTCATCTATCTTAATTGTTGTATAAAGTCTATTATTACTCTTTAATATTTCTTCTGCTTGATCAGTAATAATCGCATCAAGTCCACATCCAAATGAGTTTAGATTAACTAATTCCATATTGTCATGACGTGACACGACATCAGCTGCATGGAAAACACGAGAGTGATATGTCCATTGATCAACTATTCTAAGTTTAGACTTAATCTCACTCATATGACAAATTGAGTCTTCTGTTAAAACACAAAGTCCAAGTGAATTAATCATTGTATCAATACCATGATTTACTTCTTTATCCAAATGATATGGACGACCAGCAAGAACAATTGCTTTTTCATTATGCTCATCAATATATTTAATGAATTCTTCTCCCTTATCTCTAACTTCTTGTTTAAACTTAGCTTGTTCTAAGAATCCTTCATGAATCGCATCTTTTAATTCACTCTTAGTAAAATTATATTCCTTAAACTCAGGTAAGTCTAAAAATACTTTTAATAAATTTTTCTCATCCATAGGAAGAAATGGATTCATAAATTTAATATGCTTTTCTTCTAAATCCTCAACATTTAACTTAATTGCTTCACTATAACTTTGAACAATAGGACAATTATAACAATTATCACTATTTTTAAATTCATTTTTCTCATACATTATACAAGGATAAAATATACTTTCAACATCCTTGGCAAGTAGATTCATAATATGACCATGTACTAGTTTGGCCGGATAACAAACTGACTCACTTGGAATTGAATCAATTCCAGTCTCATAGATTCTTCTATTAGAGTGATCTGATAAAACTACTCTAAATCCTAATTTAGTTAGAATTGTAAACCATAATGGATAATCCTCATACATATTAAGTACTCTTGGAATTCCAATTACTCCTCTTTTTGCTTTATCTTCATCTAATGGAGTATAGTTAAATAATCTATCATATTTCCAAGAATACATATTAGGAAGTTGTGAATTAGATCCATTATTTCCACTACCTCTTTCACATCTATTTCCAGAAATAAAACTTTTCTTATTAAACATACTTATTGTAAGGGCACATTTATTTTCACAACCCTTACATCTAGAATGCATTGTTTTTATTTTTAAATTATTTATCTCATCTTCAGTTAACATACTACTTTTTACATCTTGATCATCATATTGTTTAAAATTATCAAGAGCAATTAAAGCAACTCCATATGCTCCCATTAGTCCTGCGATATCTGGTCTTACTACTTTTTTTCCTGTTATATTTTCAAATGCTTTTAATACAGCGTCATTATAAAATGTTCCACCTTGTACTACTATCTTTTCACCTAAAGTAGAAACATCTCTTATCTTCATAACTTTTTGAATAGCATTTCTAATAACTGAGTAAGATAATCCTGCAAATATATCGCCTAGAGGTCTACCCTCTTTTTGAGTTTGCTTAATTTTACTATTCATAAATACAGTACAACGACTACCTAAATCAATTGGCGCTTCTGATGTAACTGCATATTTTACAAAGTCATCTAAATTCATTTTTAAGCTTTTAGCAAGTGTCTCAATAAATGAACCACATCCAGATGAACAAGCTTCATTAAGCATAATTGAGTCAACTGCACCATCTTTTATTTTGATATATTTCATATCTTGTCCACCAATATCAATGATAGATTCTACTCCAGGTAAGAAATAATTAGCAGCTTCATAATGAGCCATAGTCTCAATCTCAGATATATCTAAATTGAAAGCTGTCTTTATTAATAGTTCTCCATATCCAGTAGAACCTGCACTTCTAATAACAGTATTCTTTCCTAACTTAGAATATAAATCTAATATCATTCCTTTAATAGTGTCAACTGGAGTTCCTTTATTACCTTTATAATTTTCATATAATAAAGCACCATCAGAATCAATTGCAACAACCTTTGCCGTAGTACTTCCTGCATCTATACCTACAAATACATCACCGGAATATTTTGAAATATCATTTCTAACAACTTTATTTTTATCATGTCTTTTCTTGAATCTTTCATAATCTTTTTCATTTTTAAAAAGAACTTGTAAGCTATTTGAATCACTTTCTTTAAAATAAGACATTTTCTTTAATAATGCTTTTATATCTGCAACACTATATGTCTTAGAATTATTATCTTCTAAGCAAGCACCTAAACATACAAAAAGCCTTGCATCTTCAGGAATAATAATTTCATTTTCTTTTAAATCTAATGTTTTAATAAATCTATCTCTTAACATATCTAAGTAGTTAAGTGGTCCACCTAAAAACATCACATTTCCTTTAATAGGCTTTCCACAAGCAAGTCCACTTATTGTTTGATTAACAACTGCTTGCATAATAGATAAAGCAACATCTTCTTTTGAACATCCTTCATTTAGTAAAGGTTGAATATCAGTTTTTGCAAAAACTCCACAACGTGATGCAATAGGATAAATTGTTTTACCATCCTTAGCAAGTGTATTAAGTCCTTCTGTTGTAGTATTTAATAAAACTGCCATT
>CACXJP010000077.1 GCA_902768065.1 uncultured Erysipelotrichaceae bacterium | reverse complement strand
AATGGAGGATTATTATTAAAGGAATTGAAAGTTCCAAATTGGGAAGATTATTGTCTTGATATAAAAAAGCCAGGAAGTATTATTAAGCAGGATACTATGGAGTTAGGTAAATTTGTAAGAGATATTTTTATGTTAAATGATAGTAATGCCAATTTTAGATTATTTGGGCCTGATGAGGCATTATCTAATAGATTTAATCATATATTTGAAGTAGAAAAAAGAACTTGGAATTATAAGTTGTTATCTAATGATGAGTTTTTATCTCCAACTGGTAGGGTAATGGATTCATACTTATCTGAACACTTATGTGAAGGTATGCTTGAAGGATATATTTTAACTGGAAGGCATGGATTTATTCATAGTTATGAGGCTTTTGTTAGAATTGTTGATTCAATGGCTAGTCAACATGCAAAATGGTTAAAGGTTTGTAATCAAATTTCTTGGAGAGCACCAATTGCTTCATTAAACTTCTTATTAGTTAGTCATGTTTTCCAACAAGATCATAATGGATATACACATCAAGATCCAGGTTTCTTAAATCATTTAGTTACAAAAAAAGCTGATGTTGTAAGAATGTATTTACCTCCTGATACTAATTGTTTACTTTCATGTTTTGATCATTGTATTAGAAGTAAGAATTATGTTAATGTCATTGTTGCATCTAAGCATCCTAGACCTCAGTGGTTAACTAGAGCTCAAGCTAAGGCTCATTGTACAAAAGGATTGGGTGTTTGGAATTTTGCATCTAATGATGAGGGTAATCCAGATGTTGTTCTTGCCTGTTGTGGAGAAACACCTACTTTGGAAGTATTAGCTGCTGTTGATATTCTAAGACAAAGTGTTAAGGGAATTAGAATTAGAGTTGTTAATGTTGTTGATTTGATGAAATTACAATCTCCTGATACTCATCCTCATGGAATGAGTGACGATGAATATGATTCAATATTTACTAAAAACAAACCAATTATCTTCAACTTCCATGGATATCCATCTTTGATACATCAGTTAACATACAAGAGAGCTAACAGAAATTTACATGTACATGGATATAAAGAAGAAGGAACAATTACTACAACATTTGATATAAGAGTTCAAAATGAAATAGATAGATTTCATTTAGTAATTGCAATTTTAAGAGAAATACCAAGATATGCAAAATCTAGTAAGGTTTTAATAGATTGGTGTTATGATATGTTAGATAAACATAAAAAATATATTGCTGAATATGGTGAGGATATGCCATATATTAGAGATTGGAAATGGAATTCTAAATAATTTTTAAAAGACAGTTTGAACTGTCTTTTTATTTGTGTTATTATAAGATTGAGGTGAAATTATGGATACTAGGAGAAGTAAAACTTTACCAATAATTATAACTTTAATATTTATTGTGATTATTGTTTATTTGTTTATGAATTTAAAACAATCAAAGGTTTCTTGCCAAAAGAGTATGAGTTATGATGGAGGCGTTACTGTTAAAGAAGTCGTTGAATCTACTACTGATGGTAAGAAGATTAATAGTATGAAAATTACTAAGACTATTTATTTTGCTGATAGATATGAAAATAATATTGATTCTATTGAAGAGATAAAAAACGCTATTGAGAATACATTGGATTATTTAGGAGATAAAGTTACCTATAATGTTATGGATGATAGAATCATTATTGAAATTAAGGTTTCTAAGAATGAATTGGTTTTATTAGGTAATATTAATTTTGTTGATAATGGTGGAAAGATTGAGGTAATAATTGATACTAATACTAAAAGTAGTTCAGTAATTGCATTATCAGTTGGTGATAATTATACTGATGGTGAATTAATGAAGAGACTAAAGAATAAGGGTTATACTTGTAAATAATATGGAATATGATATTGATAGTTTAGTATCTAACTTAGATTTTGATTCTAATAAAATAAACACTGTTGGAAATAATTTGATGCTTACTAATAAAGAAATTGAGGTTCTTAATAGATATAAGATAGATTATTTGAAATGTAATAGTTTAAAAGAAATATTATTTGAGGTTGAGGAGATACTTAATGATATGGATATTGTTGATGAAGATTTAGATTTGATATCACAAAGTATTTCGGAACGAGATTATTATCAAAACACTAATAAATGATTAGTGCTTTTTAGGAGGTTAATATGGATGAGTATTTAGAATTTGCAATTAGTATTGCAAAATATGCTGGAAAAGAAATAACTGATAAATTTAGTTCAATAGAAAATATACAATTTAAAGATGATAGAACTCCAGTAACAGAGGTTGATAAAAAGATTAATCATTATTTGATTGAGAAAGTTATGGAAAAGTATCCAAATCATTCTGTTATTGGGGAGGAAGAGGTTAGTTCAAATACTTCTGACTATGTTTGGGTTTGTGATCCTGTAGATGGAACAGGTATGTTTACTGATTCTATTCCGGTATGTGTTTTTTCACTAGCTTTGGTTGTTGATGGTATTGTTCAAGTTGGGGTTGTTTATGATCCATTCTTAGATAATATGTACACTGCAATTAGAGGTGAAGGGGCTTTTTGCAATCGAGAACAAATACATGTTAATGATAAAAAATTAGGGGATTTAGGATACAGAGTTAATTTTGAAATATGGAGTAGAGCGTTAGCTGATACAATGGAAATAGCTCATGATATGCTTCCTAAAGCTAGAGTTTCTAATATTGGAAGTGTTGCTAGAAGTTGTATGGCAATTGCAAGTGGTAAATTTAGTTGTGATTTATTTCCTGGAACTTCTCATGGTAATTGTGATATAGCAGCTTCATCTTTAATAGTTGAAGAAGCTGGTGGTAAAGTAACAGATTTCTATGGAAATAGTCAAAGATATGATGTAGATATTAATGGAGCAATTATAAGTAATGGAATATCTCATGATGAAGTTTTAGAATATGTAAAAAAATATGTTAAAAATAATAACTAAACCAGAAGTTGAGTAATTCAACTTCTATTTTATTTGAAATGTACTTGATAATTATATATAATTATTTTGGTGATTAAAATGATTTATTTAGATTATAGTGCTACTACTCCGGTAGATGAAGAGGTTATCGATACTTATAGTAAAGTGTGCAAAGAATTTATAGGTAATCCTAATTCTTTACATAAACTTGGATTAGAAGCTAAAAAATTAATTGATGCTTCTACAAATCAAATTGCAAAAATATTAAAAGTAAAACCAAGTGAAATTATTTATACTAGTGGTGCAAGTGAAGCTAATAATATGGCAATAAAAGGAGTTGTTTCTAAATATAGTAATAGAGGGAAACATATTATTACTACGGAATTAGAACATTCTTCTATTATTGCGCCTCTTAATTATTTACAAAGTAAAGGATATGAGGTTGATTTTGTAAAACTTGATGAGAATGGTTTAGTAGATCTTGATGATTTAAATAATTTAATTAGGGATGATACTGTACTTGTTTCTATTGCTTCAGTAAATAGTGAGGTTGGTATTAGACAGGATTTAAAAAAGATTAGAAAAGTTATTAGTAAAAATCCTAGAACTATTTTTCATAGTGATGTTACACAAAGTATTGGAAAAGAAAAAATTGATTTGAGTGTTGTTGACTTAGCTTCAATGTCTTGTCAGAAATTCTTTGGAATGAAGGGCTGTGGAGCTTTATATAAAAGAGATGGTTTGATTATAGATCCTTTGATTCATGGAGGAAAATCTACTACAATATTTAGAAGTGGTACACCGGCTACACCTTTGATTGCTTCTTTTGCTAAGGCATTAAGATTGGTGTATGAAGATTTTGAAAAGAAGGATAACTATATTCATGAACTTAATAGTTATTTTATTGATAAATTATCTAAATTAGATGTATCTATAAATAGTAATAAGTATTGTGTTCCTCAAGTTGTGAATTTAAGTATTAAGGGTATAAAACCAGAAACAATGCAACATGCGTTAGAAGAATATGAAATATATATATCAACACAAACAGCTTGTTCTACTGGTGACTATTCAAGAGCTGTATATGCTGTTACACATAGTAAAGAAAGGGCAAGTCATAGCATAAGAGTTAGCTTATCTTACAAAACAACATATGAAGAAATAGATGATTTTATAGATGTCTTTTCTAGATTAATAATTGATTTGAATATAAGGGGTGATTAGATGAGAGTAGTAAAAATAGGGGCTATTTGGTGTGGTGGCTGTCTTGTTATGAATAAGGTGTGGAATAAATTACTTAAGAATTATTCTTTCGATTATACAGAACTTGATTTAGATATGGATGAAGATGAAGCTAAAAAGTATAATCCAGGAGATAAGCTTCCAGTATTTATTATTCTTGATGGAGATAAAGAAATTGATAGATTTACTGGAGAATTTAGTTATGAGGAATTAGAAAATAAATTTAAGAATGTTGGTGTTTTAGATGAAGAAAATAATTAATTGTTTGTTGATTATACTCTTTTTGATAATAATACCATCACGTGTATTTGCTAAAGATAATGAAGTTACTTTATATTTATTTCATGGTGATGGTTGTCCTCATTGTAAAGAGGAAATTAAATATCTTAAAGATGTTGAAAAGAAGTATAAGAATTTAAAGATTGTTAAATATGAAGTTTGGTATAATGAAGAAAATAGTGAATTATTAAGTAAAGTACAAGATACTTTTGAATTATCAACTAGAGGTGTTCCAACAAATGTAATTGGAAGTACTGTGATTACAGGATTTGGTACTTCTACTGGGTCAACTATTGAAAGAGCAATAGAGTATTATCAAAAAAATGATTATGAAGATATAGTTGCTCAAATAAAAGATGGTTCTTATGAAGGAAAACCGGTTGATAATTTTTCTAAGCAAGAAAAAGAAACTGATAAAAATATGAGTTTTGACACTGGTGTTTTTGGAAAAGTAAATCTAAAGAAAATGTCTTTGATTACTGCGGCAGCATTAATTGGGTTAATTGATGGATTTAATCCTTGTGCAATGTGGATACTTTTATTTTTAATAAGTGTACTTATTGGGATGAAAGATAGAAAAAGAATGTGGATTTTAGGACTTAGCTTTTTAATTACGTCTGCTTTGGTTTATATGGTTATTATGCTTTCTTGGATTAGTATTGCTGTTAAGATGACTTCGGTTATTTGGATTAGGAATATTATTGCTATAATAGCTTTAATTGGTGGAATAATAAACTTAAGAAGTTTTTATAAAGAAAGAAAAGAAAGTGGATGTCAAGTTGTTGATGAGAAAAAGAGGAAAAAAATATTTACAAAGATAAAGAAATTTACCCATGAAAAAAACTTCATTTTAGCTTTGGTTGGAGTAATTGGTTTAGCTATTTCTGTTAATTTGGTTGAACTTGCTTGTTCTGCGGGACTTCCAATTGTTTTTTCTGAATTATTGGTTTTAAATAAAACAAGTGAATTTATGAAATTTATGTATACACTTGTTTATATATTCTTCTTTTTAATAGATGATTTGGTTGTTTTCTTTATTGCAATGTTTACAATGAAGGTAACAGGTATATCTACTAAATATAATAAGTTTTCACATTTA
>CACXJP010000076.1 GCA_902768065.1 uncultured Erysipelotrichaceae bacterium | reverse complement strand
GTAGCATAAATATCATCAATTATATAAAATCTTTTATTTTTATAATCATCATTTACTAATTTTGGTATTTCCAAATAATCTTTTCCATATTCCTTTTCATACTCAACTAAAGATTCTATTGTAGTTGGTGGGAGTTTTCCCTTCTTCCTTACAGGTATACAACCAATATTTAAAACATATGATATTGCAGATCCAAGTAAAAAGCCTCTTGCTTCGGGTGCAATAATATAGTCTACATTTTTGTCTTTAATATCTTCAATAAAACAATCAATTATTTCCTTATAAACATTTTTCTGCATCAACAATGGCATCACATCAATAAACTCAATACCCTCAACAGGAAAGTCTTTTTCCGTTCTAATATTTAACTCATTTTTTAACCTATTATTTATTATTTTCATATAAAACTCCCCACTATATAACTAAATTAATTATAACATATTATTTATCATATTCCACTTGAAAAGAAAAATTTATTAAGATATAATAATCTAGAAAGGAGAGAATCTTTAATGAAAAACTTAAAGAAAGGTTTTATTAGTCTATTTGTATTAGCTATTGCAATTTTATTTGTAACAGGATGTGAACCAAAAAGAGAAGCACTAAAATTTGATGGAGATGAAGGATCTTTAGTTTTCAATGTTAAAGCTGATGGTGGATACAAAATATCTACTGATTCAAAAGATTTAAGAAACTCTAGAGAACAAGGTGTTCTAATTGGAAAGGATTTCAAAATCAGCATTGAATTTGATGACACATTTGGATATTTCTTTGAAGGAGATTTCAATAAATTAAAAGAAAAGAGAAAAGATAATGATGATTTCAAAGAAGTAGAATATAGTGGAATCAAAGGTATCCAATATTTTTACGGTGGATACAATAGTTATACAATCTACCTTCCTATTGAAGGTGACAAAGACCATGTCCTAGTATTATCAGTTTATGGAAAAGAAGATAAAGAAGCAGCTGCTAAAGAAGCAATCAAAAATGAAGAAGTTCTTGATGTATTAAATCATATAACTGATATTAAAGGAAAAAAATAAAACCAATTAAAAAAGAGAATTTAAATTCTCTTTTTTTTGTTACTTCTTTTTTGTTTTTTGATCTTCTCTAGTATATGTTGATTTGAAAGCTCCTCTTTCTAATGTGTTATAATCACAAGAGGCAGCATCATAAGTAACAATATAACCACCTGCTAAACATAATGCAGGAGAACCCCAAGCAGTCATAATAATAATGTTTTCATCTACTTCAGTTAATAATCTTGAATCATACTTAGGAATATATCTTACATCTTCTCCACTAATATCAATATCATATGAATCAGCGAATTTTTGCATTTTAACAACATATTCCTCATTTGAAGTACTTCTATCATTAGTTACTACAACATCAGGAGCAGTACCACCATTATAAGGTCTTTCACTTACAACAGTAGTCTCTTCACTTATAATGTATTCCTTTCCATCTACAAGTGTCTTTAAAACAGTCTCGATTGATTCTCCAGGTTTCCCTCTTCTAGCTTTTACAGATTCGCTCTTAAAAGCATAGAATTTTTTAGTTTCTGGAATCCCTTCTAAATACTCACCAATTTTATCATTTGGAATAACTCTACATTCAATTACTAAATCAGGGTATTCCTCAGGATGAGTACTCTTTAATACTATTTTTTCTTTCATAAGAAAATAACCACTACTTGTCTTTTAATATCCTTTCCTCAAAAATTAGCATGTATGTGATAGAAAAAGACAAAAAAAACAAGACCACATACATACTGTATGAAAGTCTTGTTCCTTAAATAATAGCCCGAATATTATCATCGTGATGACGGACTACAAATCATTCTAATGAATGAGAACTACTCCCTTTCAACGATTAGATATTATACTACGTTTTCTTGTTTTTGTCAATATGTTATTATCATTTTATTAATATCTATTAATTTCAAATAAACTGAACTATTTCATCTATATTTTTTCTTTTATCATGATTTACGTTATATGGGCAATCATCAGATCTATATCCAAGCATTATTAATGCAATTGGAACTAGCTCATCTGGAATACTAAATTCTTCTCTTAAAACATCTTCATCAAATAAATCAACCCAAATATTATCAACTCCAACATTTGTAGCTTCAAGCAACATATGAGTTGCAACTATACATGAATCAATTACATATGTTGAATGATCTCCTCTACTAAATGCTTCCTCAGTATTTCCACATACAATCAACGAAACAGGTGCATTGTATCTACACATCGAAGCATTATCGATTTTACTTAATCCTTCATCACTTGATACAACATATATTTTAATTGGTTGAAGATTCTTGGCAGTAGGAGCTACTCTACCCGCCTCTAAAATTTTATTTATTATTTCATCAGAAATTTTTTCATTAGAAAACTTTCTAATAGCCATTCTATCTCTTATTACTTTTTCAAATTCCATATTTTCTCCTATAAATTCATTTTTTTCTTAACTATATCAAAATACAACTTGAAAGATTCCGGAAATGTTAAATTATCTGGAAGTGTATCAGATAGCATTATTTCCATCATCTCGTAACCTTCAGGTAAATCTATTAACTCTAATATTTCACAATAACACAATAATCCAAAAGTACTTATCTTATATACACATACAGGAGTTACTTTAATATTGGTTGCACCTGTTTCTTCATACATTTCTCTTTTGCAAGCTTCCTCCTAAGTTTCCCCTTCTTCAATATGACCTCCAGGTATTCCCCAACCATTTCTTTTTTTGTTATATGAAAATAAGAATTTATCTTTGTAACGACATACACAAACTACTCTTGTATATTCATCCTCACTACAATAACCCAATTCATAAGTTTTTATCTCAAACACATAATCCTCCCTATTTATAAACAACATTTGTAATATCAGCAACAGCTGCTAAAAGTCCCATAGTTGCCTTCATAGTAACTTCAACTGCATGATGATTACCAGTAACCACAATATTTTGAGTAACATCTTTTTCAACACACTTAACTAATACTACATGTGATCCCAATCCAACTTGACAAGATAATGATTTACCATTTTTTATATCTCCTACTTTTACACCATCAACGAAAACTGAAAAAGGAATAGCCCATCCCATAAATCTCTTTTCTCTTGTAATTGTTAATGGAACCAATCCATTATTGTTAATTGTATTATTATTTGTAATCATACTAGACGCAGGTTCATTAGGTACTGGATTATTTGGTACAGAAGTAGCTGTGTTATTTACAGGTTCAACAACTGCACTACTAGTACTTTCAACTTCTCCTATTTTTTCACCACAAAATGGGCAATACTCCCTATCTGTATTAAATTCTCTATTACAACTTAAACACTTCATCTAAATCAACTCCTTACCATATCATTATAACATATATATAAAATAAAAAAGATGAATAAATTCATCTTAATCAAATAAACTTAAATTTGTATTAGAAACCATTTTTATTTCCTTATCACCTTTTGTATAATCGCTACTTGTTTCTCTAGATTTTACTGATTTTCTAACTAACCAATCATTTTCTAATGTATAAATAGTAACTGTTTCTTCTCCCATTTGTCCTCTTAAATGCATTAATGTACCATCATTCATTTTATATAAAGCACTATGTCCACCAGGTAGATCACCAACCAAAACAACATGGTTTTTACTATCTTCAAATGATTCATCATAAGTATAAATATAATAATTGTAATCTGCTTCACTACTTCCTGTTTTAAAAATTAACTCTTCAATTCCATCATTATTAATATCAACAACCCCATAAGTAAATTTCTGATACATAGTATTTTTTACAACATCCTTATAAACATCCATCAATTCGTCTTTTGTTATACTAATAACCTGTGAATTACTTTTATTTGTTATACATTTTGTTGTTTGTTCATCACCCATTTTTATAACACCAAATACATATAATAAAACAAAAATAATAACACTAAATATTGCAGTAACAGCAACTCCGATAAAAAATCCAATCAAACCTCCAGCTAAACCTTTATTCTTCATAAAACCATCTCCTTACATAACCAAATTATAACACATATTATCACTATAATAAATGTTCTATTAATATTTTTAAACCAATAAAAATCAATATCATACCTCCACATATTTGAGATTTCTTTTTAAAACTCAACCCAAATATATTACCTATATATACACCACAAAAAGATAACAAAAACGTAATGAATCCAATAATAATAACAGCAAATAAAATATTAATCTTAAAAAAAGAAAAAGATATTCCAATAGTTAAAGCATCAATACTAGTTGCTATAGAAAGAGGAATCATAATCTTATAGTTAATACCTTCTTTAATATTATCATCATCCTTGGAATCTTTAATCATATTAAATCCAATAATTGATAATAAAGAAAAAGCAATCCAATGATCAATATCAATGATAATAGAATCTAAAAAATTACCAAAAAAATATCCTATCAAAGGCATAAATAGTTGAAATAATCCAAAGTATAAACCTATTACAAGTGCCTTAAATAATAAATGACGCTTAATCATTAATCCCTTACATATAGAAACAGCAACAGCATCCATAGATAGTCCAATACCTGTAAATATAATATCAACAATATACATTTAATCCTCCCAATCTTTTAAAGAAAAGAATTCTATGTTATAACTATATTATGAAAAAGGTAATAAAATGTTTAATTTGGACAATTTTTATATTTATTATATTATTTGTAATTAACTACGCAAGAATAAATATCTATTATTTTATCAATAAAGATAAATATACAGATTATTCTAAAATAGAAGGAAATCTAGATAATTATGCACCTCAAGGATTAGCATATTCAGAAAAATATAATGTTATTTTACAAACTTCATATAATAAAAATAAAAAAGCTAGTATGCTATATATAACAGACTTCAAAACAAAAAAGTTAATAAAAAAACTACAATTAAAGAAAAGTAATAATGAAATAAATAATAATCATGTTGGGGGAATAGCAACAGATAATAATACACTTTGGATAACAAGTGATTATGAAGTTAATGAGTATAGTTTAGAAGAAGTAATAAACACAAATAATAATTATATAAAAAGTATAAGTGATAAAAAAATACCTAATAGAGGAGACTTTTGTACATATAAAGATAATACTCTTTGGATAGGAAGTTTCCATATTAAAATATTCTATCCAGAAGATCCAATATTACATGGGTTTAAAGTAAATAATGATAATAATGATAATATTGATTATGATAATCCCGATTATGAATATGATATACCTTGGTTAGTTCAAGGAATGGCAATTACAGATGATAATAAATTTGTTTATTCTCAATCATTCACTCCATTTCATTTATCAACAATAAGTATTTATGATAGAGAAAAATTAGTAAAAGAAATAAAAGTGCCACCTATGTCAGAAGGTATCTTCTATAAAGATAATGAAATATATATTTGCTTTGAAAGTAATGCCACTAGATATTTTTATGCAGATCCAAAAATAAAAAAAATATTAAAAATAAAAATAAACTAAATGAATAAATTGTCAAATATATTAGTAAAAAAAAGTAAACTCAATCTTATTAAGTTTACCTTTTTTATCTTAAATTATAAAAAAGTCAATGTTTATACACTGACTTTTTAATTATTGTATTAAATTAAATCTTTGTACTAGGTTTGATAATAATGCGGCTGTTTCTGCTCTTGTTGTATTGCTGAATGGACTTATATATTTTTTACCATCTATAGTCATTCCATTCATTA
>CACXJP010000075.1 GCA_902768065.1 uncultured Erysipelotrichaceae bacterium | reverse complement strand
ATAGCTTGTTCTGAATCAACAATTAATTGATTCTTATTATCCTTGTCTTTAGTATACCCAAACGGAGCTCTACCACCTACATATTTACCATCTTTCATTTTTGCTCTAAGACTAGACTTTATTTTCTTAGATATATCCTTTGCATAAAAATCATTCATGATTGCTTTAAAAGGTGCTATATCATTATTAGTTGAATCTAGATAAGTATCAATGTTATCAGTAACTGCAATATACCTAACATTATGTTCTGGAAAGAACTTCTCAACGAGTTCTCCTGTTCCAATATAATCACGTCCAAGGCGAGACATATCTTTTGTAATAACCATATTGATTTTCTTATTTTCAATATCTTTAATTAATCTTTTAAATCCTGGTCTATCAAAATTTGTTCCACTAAATCCATCATCAATATAAATATCATAAACTCTTAAATTGTTTTCTTTTGCATATTGAAGTAATAAACTCTTTTGATTAGTTATACTTTCACTCTCATAATTCTTATCATCATCTTCACGAGATAATCTTATATATAAACCAACATTATATGTATTATTCATACTCTCTAAATATATACTCATTACCTCCTTCATTTAGAGAAGTATAAATACAAGATAATGATACACTATTTTTATTCTTTTTTAAATTGCTAATCTCTCTCAATAATACTCTAATAAAAATATCATTTAATGAATTATTATCATCAAAAGTAAAACTAATATTATACTTTGCCATAAAACCACCTATTAAAATCTATGATTATCTAATTCAAACTATTTAAAATAGTTTCCATTTCTTCTATTTCTTCTAAACTTGGTGGAACAATTTCAGCTTTCTCATTAAGCCATGAAGGTACTAATACATTTATATTCATTCTTATTATATTTATTATTATGTCTGTTTAAATAAACTATATCATCTGGATTATTTAATCTATCTCTTATAGAATACTTATTCCATATATCATCTACTAAACGAATGATACGTTTTGTGTTTTTATCATCATGATCATATATGCATTTAATAAGTCTAAATTTTTCGAGTTTTCTAATATGCTTAGAAGCAGTATCAATGGTTATATGATACATTTCTGATAAAGTTCTATTTGTTATCCAACAATACCCCTCCTTTTTACATAAATAAATAATACGCTCAGCAATAAGCTTATCTTCTGGTGTTAGTTCTTTTGTTTCATAGATATATTTAGGTACAACCGCATATATCACAATATAATCATCTTTCATATTTTATCTCCTTTTCAAATTACTGAGCTTCGGCCTCTGTTCACTATAATTATCCAAAAGGCCATTTATTTAAACCATAGTAAAAAAGTTCCCACTTTATTGAGAACTTTTATATATTTTTTTTAGTAATTTTTCTAGGAATTTTTTTCTCTTTTAGTAAAAATCTACATTTATATTTTCTACTTGCTTATAAGGAGTTAACTTAGCATTTCTAGCATCACTAACTTTTAATTGCATACCCAACTTAATAAATCCACTTTCTTTGTATTGATAATACTTTTTTGAATCATATTTTAATTTATAAGAAATATCTTCATCAGTATCTGGTGGAATATCAAACTCCAGACTTTTTATAATAAATCTTTCAACCTCATTCAACTTACTCCATGATCTTTTAACTTTAATTAATAATTAGCAGCACAACTCATAATACATTTTATATAATGACTTATCCATGGTAAATATCTGATTATCTTCTTTTAGCAAAATTGGTACTTCTTTAACACGTGTTGCAGTTTTATAAGTCTCATTTGCTAATGTTATAAATTCTAAATCATCCGATATATGATAGTCTAATATTTCAGTATATAAACTATGATACAACTTATTTAAAGCAAGAAGTTCTACTATTTCGTCAAAATCCTTCTTATATTGTTTATAATTTTCTTACCTAATCGTTTCTTTAGAAATTACTCTACTATCATCTAACAAATCAACAATAATATTTCCTTCATTATCATACTTAACCATAAAACCCTCCTAACAAAAAAGAGAAAAAAAGACATTAAAGTCAATTTCTCTCATTGAATTCATTAATTAATAAACTAAATTGGTTTTGTATATAAATTAAAAGTGCTATACTTCTCATTAGACATCAGCTCCAATTAATTAATTGTTTTTTTATAATAACACTTTTTTGTAAAATTTCAAGTTTTTATAATCAAAAAAAGCAAGCTAGACGCATCCAACTTGCCTAGATAGAATCCAAAGATATACCATCGCCATTCACTAATATAATATCATACCCAACAATTAAAAACAATATATAACTATTTACTAACAAGGACTGAAGTTGTAATACAAATTCGAATTTACTTATATTAGCAAGCAAGGTATTTGTAGTGCATGTTTTCAAACTTGTTACAAACACAATATGGGAATATCCCAATCCCTGCAAAAAAAGGATTATTCATCCTTTTTATCATTTTCTTCTCCAAACACATGTGCTTCTACATCAGCAAATCTATCAACTGACGGTTTATATTTAGGTATATTATCATCATGTTCTACTGATTGAGTTTGCCCTTGTACTGAATCAGAAATAGAATCTACAATCTCTTTTTTTTCAGTAGAAATGACTGAATTCATATCAACTTGCTGAACTCCTGCATCAAATACTAAATCTAGTTTTTCTTTTATTTGATCTTTACTAAATGGCTTAGCAATATAATCAATAAATCCTTCACTTAAATATTTTTCCTTTGCACCTGCAATAGCATCAGCAGTTAAAGCAATAGTTGGTATCTTATAATTTGGATTTTCTTTTAACTTAGCTAGAGCTGTTTCACCACTCATATTAGGCATCATTATATCCATTAATATTAAGTCATATTCATCTCCATTTACAACCTTATCTAAACATTCCATGCCATCATAGCACTCATCAATTTCAAAATTAAAATCTTGTAATGCCCTACGAGCAACTTTAATATTTAATTTGTTGTCATCGACAATTAATACTTTTTTACTATTAAATCCCTTAGGCACTACTATTTCTTCCTTAACAGTTTGTTGAATAGCCTGTTGAATTGGAGCAATATTAATTTGAATTGTTTGATTTGGATTAACCATTTGACTTATCTTTTGTGGTATTTGAACTACAAAAATTGAGCCTTGTCCAAATGTAGATTGAACATTAATTTTACCACCCATCATATCTACTAATGCTTTTGTAATTGCTAATCCTAAGCCTGTTCCCTCAGTAGTAGAATTCTTTTCTACATCTAATCGTTCAAACTTAGTAAATAATTTATCAATATTCTCTGTTTTGATTCCTCTTCCTGTATCTCTAACACTAATTATTAAATTACATATATCATTTTGATTTATACATTTTACAGTTAACTCTATTTCACCCTGTTCTGTATATTTAATTGCATTAGTTAATAAATTATTAATTATCTCTTTTACCTTACTTTTATCACCAACTAATTCATAAGGAATGTCTGGTGCTATATTCATTTTGAAATTAATATTTTTTTCACCAATTCTAGTTGCATCAATTTTAGCTAACGATTCAACTTCTTTCCTAAAATTATAATTAACTTCTATTATCTCCATTTTATTACTTTCAATTTTATTAATATCTAAAATATTACCCACAATCTCCAATAAAGTCTTAGAAGCTTCCATAATATAATCAGCATCTTCTACTATTTCAGGTGATATTTCACCTTTATAACTTTGAATATCTTCACTAAAACCTACTATTGCATTTAATGGAGTTCTAATTTCATGAGACATACTAGACAAGAAATCACTTTTCGCATTATTAGCTCTTTCAGCCTGATCCCTAGCTAATGTTAATTGTTTAATGATTCGTAAATCCGGATTTTCAATAGTATGAAACATTACTAAATAACTTAAGGTAAATATAAATGTTTCAGTAATAACTTCCGGATAATAACTACGAAGAATCAAAGCAATAATAAAAAATACAAACAAAATTACAAATGGTAATAACTTACTTCTACTGTCTTTATTTCTAACATATAATGATATACAAAAAACAATCAATAAAAAAATATATAATATCACTTCAACCATAGCAGCATAATAAGCTGGTCCATTTAAATCCACGGTTTCTCCTTCAATAATAGTATCCATAGGTAACGCTAATATAAATAATACTACTATAGTAGTAATAATATTAAATAACATATTCATGATTTTACTTATTTTTTTATTAAATTTATTTAATTCTATAACATATTTCAATAAGAATAAAATCATTAAATCCATCATTATTAAATAAAAAGATTGCAATACCCCTGTTAAATATAAATGTCCAACAAGCATAGCAAATAAGTAAATAATAACTCCAAATGATGAATAAAATAAATTAATAAGAATTAATTTCTTATATATAATTGTTTCATAATTCTTAACTGATCCTCTTAGAAAAAACAATACTACAAGGTAAATTGATAATACTAGTGCCCCACCTGGTAACCATATCCCACTCATTACCATCACTCCTCTAATTTAAATTATAACAAAAAAAGGCTTCATATTAAAGCCTTTTTATATATTGAGATCCAAAAACGTTTTCTGGATAGTCTGGATCATTATATCTAGTCTTTTCTATTATATCTAATGTATAGCCATTTTCAGATTCAGACATTATATCCCTTACAAAATCTAATTCATTTTGATACGAATCTCCTAAAGAATCCCTAGAAACAATATCACTACTACTAAATATTATTTCTCCAACTAATGAACTCATATTTTCTTTTAACCACTTCGTAATATCTTTTACATCTGATTCACACGCTCCAGATACATTCATTTCACTACCAATATTTACCATATATGTTTTCTTATCTCTTACAATACCTATTGGAATAATTACTCCTTTACCATTTATAGCTATTCTTGCAGCGCCAGGGAACAAAGTTTGAGTCAGTCTTGGGGTTACATTCCAAGCACCTTCAGGATAAATTAGTATATTATCTTTATCAGCAATTCTCCTAGTACATGTTACCTCACAAATATGTCTATCTTTTTTATATTCTTCATACAACTCTAATTCACGAGAAGTTAAAGGTTGTCCATCTTTATGCTTTTTAAATATATCACTTATATTATAACCAGTATCCATACAAATTCTTCCGTGTATCTTATCTAAGAAAAAACCTTCAAAATTTCTATAAGTTTCTTCTGGATCACCCATAACAAAATATACTTGCTCATTAATAGCTTCCATAGCAGATTCAATATCATATCTCCCTACATGACTGGATGCATATACTTTACCACCAGAAACATTATCAGACCTCTTATCATCAAATAAAATTAATTTTCTACCGCTTAATAATCGATCTATCTTTAATATTAATCTAGTTAAGAAATAAATTTTCTTCTTAATTCTACTAGTTTCTAGTGGCTTATTTATATCATACTCATAACTACGAAGTTTTCTATAATAAGCAGATAATTCTTGTATAGAAATCTTTTTAAGTTCTAATAACTTTTTATATTCAAAATTACTATGTTCCATACAAACACCCCTAACATCTTTTAATTCCTTTTTAATAATGCATATTATACCATAAAAAGATGGTTAAATCAAAAAATACACAAATAAAAATATCCATTTAATAACTATAATTTGACTTTATTTCATTAATCATCTCTTGTTCATAACTTTCAGTAAATCCATTCCATGATTTACTACCAATAATAATATATGGCACTCCTTCAGCTATTTCTCCTCTTGACTTTGCAATAGCTTCCATCAATTTAGCATTATCCTGATTATACCATGTTTCATAATCAACTATTGTGAACAAATCACCATACTCACCTTTTATTGAATCAAACCACTCTTCTGCTTCTTGACAATGAGGACATCCTTCTCCTCTAAAAAAATAAATAACAACTTTCCCATCTTTTTTTGTCTCCAATGATGTATCTATATTATTATCACCATTATCTTTAT
>CACXJP010000074.1 GCA_902768065.1 uncultured Erysipelotrichaceae bacterium | reverse complement strand
GAGTTCATAGCTCTTTGTTCCACAATATCTGCAAATTCTACTACAAATCCGCATGCTGTTTGGGAATATTCTGTATCATTGTCTCCACAATGTTCTCCTGTTGTTTTATTTGCTATTCGCACACGATAATCTACTCCATTTATTGTAACACTCTTTGTATCTCCTACATTATAAACACTTGTATTATTATTTTGTACTGCTCTTTGTATTGTTGACCATGAGTCTGTTGCGAATGATTCAGGATCATCTGTTGCTTTAGAATTCCTATCTCCTCCAGTTGCATTAGCATCATCTAGTGGTGATGCTGTTAGAGTCGCAGTTACACTTGTTGTAACAGAATCATTTATTGGTGTTTTTATCATTTCCACTTTCACTGATGCAGTTGTTTCATCTCCTGCTTGTAATTTATTATCTAATATTGTTTCTGTAACTTTGAAGTATTCATTATTTGTATTTGATAAATTTAAAGATATTTCTGCACCTATACCAGCAGAATCATTTTTTATTGTATATTCTGCTTCGGCATAATCTCCTACTTTTGTTAATCCTGTTACATCAAACATTGCTTTAGTATCATCCTGTGTATCTATACTTGATGTTCCACTTACTCCTGTTGTTCCAGTAATTTCTTTTGCTTCTGTAAAATGGACTATAAAGTTATTTTGATTAACACTAACAGTTCCATTGCCATTAATTAATAAATTAATTGCCGATATAGAAGCATATCCAACACTTATTGTTAATATTCCAATAAGTACAAATAAAAATACTTTTATTTTTTTTCTTTTATTAGCCATTAAATACACCACCTTATCATACAATATAAAATTAACACTTATTCATCTCAGCTGTCAAATTATTTTCAAAGAAAAAGACAGCTTTTACGCTATCTTTACAATTATTTTTTCTTACCCCATTTTATCTTTTTACTACTAAAAGTACCAAATGCTCTACTGTCAAGAGAATTAGTTCTATTATCACCTAATACAAAATACTCATTCTTAGGAACTAATACGCTAAAATCTTCTGTCTTTTCACTAGCATACTTATCATTAACTTTTTTACCATTTATGTATAATTTATTATTTTTATATTCAACAGTATCTCCAGGCAAACCAATAACTCTTTTAATTATTAGTTCATCACCTTCATCCACAACAACAATATCAAATCTCTTTACACCATGAACTTTATAATCAATTATGTTAAGAATCATTATATCGCCATCATGAAGTGTTTTCATCATACTTTCCCCATTTACTCTAATTGGAGTATATAAAAACTTTTTAAACAATAAAACCAAAATAATAACTATAACATAAGGAATTATTTCTTTAATGATTTGTAAAATCTTTTTATCTTTTTGTTCTTCCATTTTAACACCCTTTAACAAAAAAATAAGGCATTGGCCTTATTTTTATTTTTGTCCTCTTTCTAAAAAATAAGGCATTGGCCTTATTTTTATTTTTGTCCTCTTTCTTTAATACGATATCCGCCAACCATACCTCTAAGGAATGTAAGTTTAGCACGTCTAACTTTACCTTTACGTACAACTGTAATTTGAGCAACCTTAGGTGAATGAATTGGGAAAGTTCTCTCAACTCCTACACCACTAGACATTTTACGAACAGTGAAAGTTTCAGAAACAGATCCACCTCTACGTGCAACAACTACACCTTCGAAAGCTTGGATACGTTCTCTCTTACCTTCAATAATCTTAACGTCAACTCTTACAGTATCTCCAACACGGAATTCAGGAACATCAGACTTAACTTGTTTAGCATTAATCTTGTCAATAATATTCATATTATAAGCTCCTCTCTGTAAATATTTTAAAAATGATCATAATCTAAGAATCAGCGGATCACTCATTCGACATGTTCAATAATACCATAAAAAACAAGAAATATCAAGGATTTACCATCTTTTTTTATAAAAAAAGAAAAAACATATAAATGTTTATTCTTTTATATCAGGATTATTTATTTGTGTAAAAATAGATGAATTATCATTTGAGTATAAGTATATAACAATCCCAGATATTGTAACCAATATAAACAAGAATATTAATATCCAACTTAAGTTTTTTATATTAACATCACTCAATATAATTCACCTCCCTATACTAATCCATATCTTTTAATACAAATTTATATATTTTATCATCTTCTTCTACAATAAATTCACTCTTAACATTATTTATCTTATTATAAATAATAGGTTTTGAAAGTACATTTGCTGCATCAACTAATTCTTTTATACTTTCAACTTTTATTATATTTTTTTCGCTATCATATTCATAACTAGAAGTTGTATTAACTATATACTTATCATACTCAGATAAAATTTTCTTTAAACTTAACTCATAATTATTTCTTCTTCTAAATGTAGCTTTAACAAGTCTTGCTAAAGAAATATCCAAAATTAATGAAATAACAATTAAGAAACTACCAAAGAATAAATTAATATCGCCTTCTCTATTCATCTTTTCATTAGCAATTTCAACAGATTGATTTAAATTAGATAACTTATTTTGTTTAATTTCAAAAGTATCGGACCCAAGTGGCATTTTTACACTACCAATTTCTCTTTCTTCATCATATTCATCTAAATAGAACTTAGCATCAAGTTCAGCAGTAACATCTGATGAATACTTAGCTTTATATTCATTAATAAAGTCATAATACTTTTTATAATTAATCACCGCATCAGTATCAATAGAAATTTTCTTATCCAATTTATTGATAAATGTTTTTTCTACCAATATTTCTTTATTCTCATAAAGAATTTTATCCTTATTATCCTTATCAAAAATCTTAATATATAAAATCACATGATAGTATAATTGATAATCTATATCCTCAGAAAAATCAACATTATATGTATAATTAATAGGTATATTTTTTACAATTGATGAGTTATATACCATTCCCTCTCTTAAGCAAGAATCTGCATATACATCATTAGGTAATAAGCACACTTCATATTTAGAATCACTTACCTCATTATATTTAACAGAATCTCCCTGTTTCAATCTATATGAATTAACAATTAAAAAACTCCCAAGTCCAAACAAAATAACTATTAAAAGAATAATAATTAAAACTCTTTGTTTAAATCCAAAATAAACCCCTTTATCAATATCATATTCAAGAGCAACAGGTGTAGTTTTTTCTTTAGAGCCATTTATTTTATTGACATTTCTAACAAATACAAACTTATTTTCACCCTTATTATTCTTCATAATAAAAACACCACCTATCATTATAATTATATCATAAAAAAAAGAAAAAAGAAGTATATAACTATTTACTTCTCTTATTATTTAATTGTTCTAAATAACTGTTTTGTATTTCAACTAATTTTTGGTTTGCAATCTTCTTAAGTTTCATCAACTGTTTTGACATAAATTCAAGTTCCTTTTGTTCCAGAAAATCTCGATATTTATTTTTTATCATTAATCTAAACTTTTCTATCTGATTAAGTGCTTCTCTCATTGCATCACCAGTATCATCATCTGATACTAAAAGTTCTGTTAAGTATTTAATTAATTTATCATATTTCTTCGCAACTTGACTACTAACAATAGGTCCCGCCAAAACCTTAGAATAAATAACAATATTCTTTACATTATGAGATTTAATACTAAAGACTCTTCCTTTAGTTCCCATTAAAAAACCATTAAGAATCAATTCACTCTTTGTACTACCTTTTATTTTTTTATTTTTAATTAAATACATTACTCCACCTTCTAACTATCTTTTTCAATCAAATCAGGTCTTCTCAACTTTGTTCTCTTAACACTCTCATTATATCTATATTCATCTATTTTTTTATGATCACCTGATAGAAGAACTTCTGGCACTTCCATTCCATTATACACTCTTGGTTTAGTATATACAGGATAATCAAGTAAATAATTATCATTAAATGAATCTTCTAAGTGACTTTCTTCTCTAATCACACCCGGAATAAGTCTAACAATAGAGTCAACTAAAACCATTGCAGGAATTTCTCCCCCAGTTAAAACAAAATCACCTATTGATATTTCCATATCACATATACTTCTAATTCTATCATCAAAACCTTCATAATGACCACAAAGTATTATAATATGTTTCTTTGTACTAAGTTCATAAGCTTGTTTTTGCTTATAAGGAACACCATCCGGTGTCATCATAATCACTATTGAATCATCACCTTTTATGGAATTAATACAATCAAATATAGGTTGACACATTAAAACCATCCCAGCTCCTCCACCATATGGAGTATCATCAACTTTATTATGTGGATCATCAGTATATTCTCTAAAATCAATTAAGTTTATTTCTACTTTATTAGTATCAATAGCTCTCTTAATAATAGATTCCTCAAAGACCCCATCAAACATATTTGGAAATAAAGTCAAAATATCTATTTTCATCTTTATCACATACCTTCTATTAATTCTACTACAATTACCTTATTTTTCTTATCAATCTTCTTTATAAGAGGAGAATTAAATGGAATCAAAACTTCCTTATCAAACATAACTCTAATAATCTTATTAGAACTACTAGCTTTAAATATCTCTTTTATTGTTCCTTCTCTTCCATCTTCACTAATAATACTATATTCCATTAATTCTTCATCAAGAATTTCATCATCACTAAGATTAAGTAAATCTTTAGATATATATACATCCTTCTTCAAAAGAAATAACACATCATTTATATCATTATATCCATCTAAAGTAATCATATCATATCCCTTATGAACTCTATAACTCTTAATAATATATTCACTATCACCGATAATTATTTTATTATCAATAATAAAAACTTTATCTTTATATGGAAAATCACTTAGTATTCTTATTTCACCTTTAATCCCATGTGTATTTACAACTTTTCCAATATAAACATTATTCATATTATCTCCCCAATTCATATAACAATATACTACAAGCAACTCCTACATTTAAACTTTCTACTTTGTCATTCATTTTTATATATAAATTCTTATCACATTTTTCAAATATTTCATCTCGGATACCTTGTCCTTCATTACCCATTATTAGACAATAAGCATTTCTTTCAGTTGCCTCTAAAGCACTAGCATCAACTCCATTTACAACACTAGTTCCATATATATTTATTTCATTATCCCTTGCATATTTATAAACATCATCAAATGTTTTATTAACAATATTAATGTAATTATACATTCCCTGTGTAGCCCTAAGAACCTTAGGATTATATAAATCAACAGAATTTTCCAAAAGAACTATTGTACTAACATCAAAAGCCAAACTACTTCTAATTATAGTTCCAAGATTACCTGGATCCTGAACACCATCAAGTACAAGAATTCTCTTACCAATAATAGAATTATTACCATTTTTTCTACAAACAGCCATAATCTTAGGAGCAGTATCCATAGTACTTATTTTATTTAGAATATCATTAGTAACATAATAAACAGGATAATCATAATTGTATTCTTCACCATCAAGAAGAATTATTTCTTCAATAACGCCTGCTTTATCAGCTTCAATAACTAAATGGTCACCCTCAACTATATATAAATTTTCAAGATCTCTATTTTTTTTTCTTTGTAATTTTACATATTTCTTTATTCTATCATTTTCCAAACTAGTAATAACCATTAAAACTCCTTCATTTCATCTCTATATTTTTTATAATCAGGCATATTTAATTCCACCAATTTCCAAAAAGATCTAGAATGATCACCATATATTAAATGACTCATTTCATGATTAATAACATAATCTAAATAACAGATATCTCTTTTAATTAATTCAAGATTAAGAGTAATAATATGCGTTCTAACATTACAAACTCCCCATCTTGTAGTCATCTTTCTAATTCTTAGTTTTGGATAAGGAATATTCCTACTAAATTTATCATAATTATAATTTAATCTTTCTAAAAATAAATCCTTTGCTTGTTTTTTATACCATTTATCAATATCAAAATCATGATTAATATAAACTTTATCATTTTCAAAAGTAATACCTTCATTGTCACAGTATATAACAACATACTTTTTACCCAAATAGAAAAAGCCAGTATTATTTTTTACCTTCTTTTCTTGAAAATCTATCATTTTACATATTTTATCATAATTTGCTCTAATCAATTTATCTATAGACCACTTAGGGGTAAATAAAGTAGTCGTAACATGTATTTTTAAATCATTTTTTACTCTAATATAAGTATTTCTATTAGTTCTCTTTTTTTCAATAACAATTTCATAATCTTTATCATTATACGTAAGCTGCATATAACCACCAAATATATTTTAACACATAATTAAAGAAAAGACTATTTATTAGTCTTTTCATAACCTATATACTTATAAAAACCATTTTTATCAAGCTTAAATTTATATCTATAATTATTTAGTTTATTCTTATTATGTTTAATATACAAACTATAATAATCAGAACTTGGCTCTTCATTAATAGTTTCTATTATTTCATTACAATCATAATCCTTACAAATATTCTTATTAATAGACTCATAATACATAGCAGCACTATTAATATATAAATAATTATTATCTTTCTTAACAGAAAGTAATTCCTCATGAATACTCATATTACTATCAGTATCTTTTATCTCTCCTTGAATAATATAATTAGGAGCTGAATACATTAATTTATAATCATTAACATAAGGTATTGTTTCCTGAGATTTATATGTACCTTCTCCAAATAAACTCTCATAAGCATAACTAACATCATACTCAGAAACGTATCTTTTATCATTATCAATAACAACATATTTCTTATAAATATTAGAAGCAATTCCATATTTACAATCATCTTTTAAATCCTTTGTTTTAACATTATCCGAATTAATATATTCACTACAACTATTATTACTTATTCTAACAATATTATATAATCTCAAAGCTTCTTTATTACTATTTTTCAAATTAAATCTAGTTTCATTTTTAGAAATAATATTCTCCTCATTAGAACCCCTATTATCACCAAAATTAATTAATTTTTTATCATATAAAACATAAAACACAAGGCCACCTATAACGACAAGTAACATCAATATTGTCAAGATAAATAAAAACATATTTGACCTTTTAGCTCTCTCTATCTCACTACTATTGATTCTTTTCTTCATACCATCACCTCTAATACTAAAATAACATATAAATAGCTATTTTTTAAGTGAAAAGACAACATTTACTGTAAATATTTACATGAATAGAATTAATTAATTATTATCATAATACTTGTAGGAGGAATTATATGGATACAAACATCAGATATTATATTATAAATAACTTTAAAGGAGATGATTTCAGCACATTAAAAAATGCCATAGAAGAATCAATAAAAGAACAAGATGAATTAATACTACCCGGTCTAGGAGTATTCTTTGAACTTGTTTGGGAAAATGCAGATCAAGAACTAAAAAATCAAATAATAGAAATAATAAGAAAAAGAGTAAGAAAAGGATTAGATTCAAAGTAATCTAATCCTTTTATT
>CACXJP010000073.1 GCA_902768065.1 uncultured Erysipelotrichaceae bacterium | reverse complement strand
ACCTCTTTCTTCATATCTAAACATACTAGCCATCTCAGGACTAACTAAAGTATAATTCTTAACTTCATTTAATCCTAAACTTCTAAGTCTTTTTGATACCATCTTTCTATATTTAATATCACCAATATATTCCCCACGTCTAATTTTTAAATTAGGAAGTGAAGATACCAAATTATTATATCCATAAAGTCTTCCAATCTCTTCTGCTATATCATTTACATAAGGATCTATATCAAGTCTTCTTCTTGGAATAGTAACTTCAAATTCTCCATTTTTTACTTTATATGGAAAATCTAGTCTTTCAAGTTCATTTATCAACATCAATTGGTTTAAATGTTAATTTCTTTTCAGTATGATCTTCGTTATCTACTAAAAGATATCCATCAACAACTTCTGCTCCGGCATATTTTTCAAGTAAGTGACATGCACGTCTACTAGCCATTTCAGTGTATTCATAAGATAAACCTTTTCCATATCTAATACTAGCTTCACTAGGAAGATCTAATTTACGAGATGTATATCTAATACTTACTGGATTAAATATAGCAGATTCAATTAAGATGTTCTTAGTGTTTTCGTCTACTTCCGTATTTTCTCCACCCATTACACCGGCAATACATACAGGTTTCTTTCCATCAGTAATTACTATATCATCTGAGTTTAATACTCTAGTTTTTCCATCAAGTGTTACTATTTCTTCATTGTCTTTAGCATCTCTAACAACTATTTTGTCACCTAATTTATCTTTATCAAAGAAATGAAGTGGTTGACCAAATTCAAGCATTACATAATTTGAAATATCAACTACATTATTAATTGGTCTCATACCAGCAGCAGTTAATCGTTTCTTAATAAAGTCTGGGCTTTCTCCAATCTTAACATTACGAACTTCACGTGCCATATAATAACTACATTTATCTGTATCAACACTCAATTTAAAACTATCTTTAATATTATCTTTATTAACTTTAAAATCAAGTTTAGGTAGAGTTACTTTACGATTTATAATACATGCAATTTCATAAGCAAATCCAATATGATAATAACAATCATTATTTCTATGTTTATGAATATCTAAATCATATAAAGTATCATCTAATCCTAAATAAACAAGTGGATCTTCTCCAACAGGTGCATCTTTAGGAAGTTCAGCAATACCTTTACTATAATTTTCATCAGTCTTTTCTTCAAGTCCAAGTTCAAATAAAGCACACATCATTCCACAAGATTCTACTCCACGAATTTTACTTTTCTTAATTTCAAAATCTCCTGGAAGAATTGCTCCAACTTTTGCAACAATAACTTTTAGTCCTTTTTTTACATTAGGAGCACCACATACTATTTGTAACTCTTCTTCACCAACATTTACCTTACATACATGTAAATGATCACTATCAGGATGTTCTTCTACTTCTTTAATCTCTCCTATTACTAAATTATCCATATGATGAGTAATAACTGCTTCAATATTAATTCCAGCTTTAGTAATCTTTAAAGCAAGTTCATTAACATCTTGATCTTTTATATCAATGTAGTCTCCTACCCAATTTAAACTTATCATTATTCCTCATCCTCCCTATCGAATGTTCCTACTTCTCTTAAATCTGCATTATAGAAAGTTCTAATATCATTAATATCATATTTCATCATTGCAAGTCTTTCAGCACCAAATCCAAATGCAAATCCGCTCCATACTTCAGGATCATATCCACTCATTCTAAGAACATTAGGATGAACTATTCCAGCACCTACAACAGTAACCCATCCGGTATGCTTACAAACGCTACATCCTTTTCCATGGCAATTAACACATGTAATATCAACTTCTACTGAAGGTTCAGTAAATTGATAATAACTTGGTCTAAAACGAGTTTCAATGTTTTCACCATAAAGTCTTTTAAATAGAATATCCATTGTTCCTTTTAAATCTGATAAAGAAATATCTTTTTCAACAAGTAAACCTTCAATTTGCATAAAGTTATGAGAATGAGATGCATCATCATCATCTCTTCTATATGTCTTACCTGGACAAATCATTCTAATTGGAACTTCACCTTTTCCTTTTAACATAGTACGAACTTGTACTGGAGAAGTTTGACTACGAAGAAGTATTTCCTCACCTTCAATATAGAATGTATCTTGAGCATCTCTTGCAGGATGTCCCTTAGGTATATTTAACATTTCAAAGTTATATTTATCCTCTTCAATTTCAGGTCCATCAACAACGTCATAACCCATAGACATAAATAACTCTTCTACTTCTTCAATTAACTTTTCTAAAATATTAGGAGCTCCCACTGGTATCTTAGTAGAAGGTAAACTAATATCAATTGCTTCACTTTCAAGTTTTTTATTTAATTCAACCTGTTCAATTTTTTCTTTAGTTGAATCATAAAACTCATTAAATCTATTTCTCAGTTCATTAACCTTCATACCAAATTCTTTTTTCTCTTCATTTGGTACATTTCTAATTTCACTATTAAGTTCAGTAATAATACCTTTCTTTCCTAAATATTTCACTTTCAAATCATTAAGCATATTCATATCTGTAATTTCAACTAAATCTTTATCAAGTGCTTTTTTAACATCTTCAAATTTCACACTAAAACCTCCTCATTAAATCAGTATATCTTTTAAAACTTTTAACCAATTTTTTATTATATTTTTCTTTTCCTCTATCAAAATAATATGCATCCATTCCTGCACTATAAGGACCATATACATCATTTTCTAATGAATCACCAATAACTATGCAATCAGATAGATTAGATCTTCCTGCAGCATTTAAATAACTTGCTTTAGACGGCTTAATATAAAAGTCCCCTCCATAAAAATTATCAAAATATTTAAGTAATCCAGCTTTTTCCAATCGTCTCATCTGATCATCACCAAACCAATTAGAAAGACCAATAATATAGTCACTTTTATGTCCCCAAATATAATAAAGCATATCTTCTGCTCCTGGAACTATTTTAGGATCATAATTAGATACTACTTCTCTCCATTTATAAATTAATTCTGGAGATATTTCTACACCACTATTTCTAGTTAAATAGTCACTCAACAAATTAACATCATATCTATCATTATCCATTTCATATCCCTTAATTAAATCACTAATTTGTGGAATAAAAATATTCCCCTCTTGTGAAGACAATTCTTTTTTAAAAAATTCTCTCTCCTTTGAATAATCTTCTTCTAAAATAGTACCATCAATATCAAAAATAAATCTTTTACTCATATAAACCCTCCTAAATAAAAAATAACTATAAATTTAAGGACGAAATTACCGTGGTACCACCTTAATTTATAGTTATTTACTATACACTCTAATCTTTTAACGCAAGATATACGCTTACTATTAATAAGGACTCCTAGGACGAATTCATATAACTATACTGTCTATTTTCACCAACCATAGACTCTCTACAAGTAAATCATTATATTACTACTCCCTAATCAACGTCGATTGCAACAATTATAACACAAACATTAATATTTGTCTATTCTACCTCTTAAAATTAATAGAATTATTCTCTAAACCATCAAAATCATCTAATTGTTCCTGTGAATCAATTTGATTAAGATATTCTGTTACCCTTCTATCAAGTTCCTCTTCAGAAATAGTCTCAAAAGTAATACTACTATTTTTAAGTTCTTCCTCAGTAGGTTTATCTTTATTAACATCACAACTTCTAGTAGAAAGTAAAACAACTCCTAATAAAGCACCTGCAGCAAAGCTTCTCACAAAAGTACCGATTTTCATACAAATCACTCCTTAAAAACATTATATATCTATTTTATATAAATAATTAATAAAATCAACATTTATTATTTCTTTTTTACATCTTTATTTATCAATTCATAAGCCTTAAGTAAATTTTCATAAATTGAATAAACAGTCATTTGTCCTACTCCACCTGGAACAGGTGTCAAATATTTATATTTTGATACCTCTTTTGAAACATCACCACATATTTTACCATCTAAATAGTTAAATCCAACATCCACCAAAATAACATCATCTCTTATCATATCTTGATTAATAAAATTAGCCTTACCAACACTGGTAATTACCATATCACTATTCTTTGTATATTTAACTAAATCTTTAGTTTTAGAATGACATATCGTAACTGTACAATTTCTATTTAATAATAAACTATATAAAGCTTTACCAATATGAATACTTCTTCCAATAATAGTTACATCCATTCCCTCTAAATCAATTTTATAAAAATCAAGTATTTTCATAATACCTAATGCCGTACAAGGAACTAAAGCATCACTACTTCCTGTAACTAATCTAACAATATTCTTATCATTAACTCCATCTATATCTTTATTTGGATGAATTCTATTAATTCTATTTCTAATTACTTCATAATCTATATCCTTAGGTATAGGTAATTGAACAATAATCCCATGAATATTTTTATCATCATTAAGTTTATCAATTTCACTACATAAATCCTTAGTATTAGTTTTATCTAATTTAATAAGTTTAAAATTAACACCCAATTCATTAGCAAGTTTTTCTTTTTGAGCAATATATTTTGTACTAGCAAAATCATCACCTACTTGAATTACCGCTAAACCTAAATCTAATTTCTTATATTTTTTCTTTAATTCTTTTAATAATTCTTCTCTTACTAATTTTCCATCAAATAACATATATTCACCTCAAAAAAGAATTACTATACAGTTAGTAATTCTTGTTCTTTTTCTTTCAACATAGCTTCAATTTTTTTATTATAGTCATTAACAAGATCTTGAATATCTTTTTCCATTCCCTTTTCCTCATCTTCAGGAAGTTCACATTTTTCAACATCTTCAATTCCTTCACGTCTTATATTTCTAATTGAAACTTTTGCATCCTCAGATAAAGCCTTAACTTGTTTAACAAGTTCACGTCTTCTCTCTTCAGTAAGTTCAGGAATTACAATTCTAATTGTTTCACCATCATTACCTGGATTATATCCTAAATTAGAATTCAAAATAGCTTTTTCTATAGCTCCTAAACAACTCTTATCAAATGGTTTAATCAATAATTGTCTAGCCTCAGGAACAGAAATAGTTGCTAGTTGTTTAAGTGGAGTCATTGAACCATAATATTCAACCATTACACCATCTAAACTAGAAGGATTAGCTCTACCAGTTCTAACAGTAGCAAATTTCTTCTCCAAATTTTCAATTGATTTATCCATTTTATCAGTAATATCTAACATTATCTCATCAGTATCCATTAATTCATCTCTCCTTAACTTAATTATATTATAATAGTTATTAAAAATAAAGAAAAAAAGTACTAAACAGTACTTACATAAATAATAAATCCAATTACAATTATAAGTAATATAATAAATATTACAGATAAAACTGCTATAAATACATTTAGTACTTTTTGACTTATGTGGTCTAAAAAGCCCTTTTTTTCTTCTTCATCATCTTTTTCATGAATATCTAATTTATTAATATCAATAATTTCATCTTTAGAAGGCTTATCAATATCATCAATAATATCATTTGTTTTATCATATAAAGATCTTAAATCTCTCTCTAAATCCTTATATTCTCTTGTAGATTCAAGGTCAATTATATATTTATTTTTTCCTTTTCTCTTTCTCTTAACCTTATTAGTCTTACCTTCATTAGATTTATCTATTAATATTTTAGCCTTATCAATATATTTACCATTATTGATATCATTTTCTATATCCTCTGCAAACTTATATTCTTCAATGTCTTCTTCTTTTGTGTCTTGAACAAACTGAAACTTCTTTTCTTTGCTAAGAATTCTTTTTGTTTTTTCGCTCTCAGAGATTTCTTTCTTACTCTCAACTTCAGTCTTAGCCGCTTCTTTCTTTTCACTCTTATCTGGAGTAACTAAAACATCATCTTTAACAGAATCATTCTTCTTCTCTGGAGTTTTTTTCTTTTTCTTCTTTGATGGAGTAACAACAACATCATCTCTAACAGGTTTATCAACTTTTTTAACAGGTTCCTCAGGTTTAACATCCTTAGTAGGAACAACAATAACTGCCTCTTTCTTAGCTTTTGTTGTAGTTTTTCTCTTCTTAGTTATCTTACTACCTGTAGTCTTTTTAGCAGTAGTTTTCTTTGTAGTACTAGCTTTCTTCGTACTACTCTTTTTCTTTGTAGTACTATCCTTTTTAGAATTAGTCGTTTTTTTAGAAGAAACTGTCTTCTTTGCTTTTTCTATTCCTTCTTTTAATTCCTTTTTAGAAACGACAGGTGTTTTATCATCTTTACTATTAGAATTTTTCTTCAATTCATCAATTTGTTTATCTATTTTTTTTACTGCATTAGTAGAAGATTTCTTTGCCATAAAATCATCCCCTTTATTTACTCGCTTATTATATCAAAAAAAATCAAAAATACAAGTCAAAATAAATAATTTATGTAAATAAAAAATACATAACTATAATTGCAAAAATTGCTACTATAATAATACCTATGTAATAAATCAAAAAGACATTAATTCCTTCTTCAGATTCATTACTATTATTAGATATTTTTTGAGTTATATCTTCTTCTTTTATAGGAACATTCTCTTCAGTAATATTAGTTACAATATTTTCCTTTGTTGTATCTTCAGAATCATATTCTTCCTGTTCTTTAGTATCATTGTCTATTTCGTCTATATGATTTAATTTCATTGTATCTTCAGTAGTATACTCAGTATCATATTCTGTTTCTTCATCAAAATCATCATCTATTTCATAATCGTAACTATCATCAATACTATTAAATGTATAGTCTTCTTTTAGCATTCTAATCTGCTTATCAATTCTTTCAATTGCTTTAGAATTAATTCCCATACTAACACCTCATACTATAATATAGTATAATTTATATTTCAAAAAAATGAAACAAAAAAAAGAGCAATTAGCTCTTTACTTTACACATTATTTTTTATTAAGCAGCATTAATTTGACTCATTACTTCTTCAGCAAAGTTTTCTTGTTTCTTTTCAATACCTTCACCAACAGCAAATCTAGTCATTGATACTACTTCTCCACCATTTTCTTTAACATATTTTTCAACGCTTAGTGAAGAGTCTTTAATAAATGCTTGCTCAACTAAACAGTTTTCTTTAAAGAATTTTCCAAGTTTTCCAATAGCCATCTTATCTAAGATATCATCAGGTTTCTTTTCATTCTTAGGATCATTCTTCATTTCTGCTTTAATCATTTCTTTTTCATGTTCAACAACATCTTCTGGAACGTTATCACGATTTACAGCAATTGGATTCATAGCAGCAGCTTGCATTGCAACATCTCTTGCTACATCTTCTGATGCTCCATTTACAACAACGATAGCTGTAATTTTTCCACCCATATGAGAATAAACTCCAAATACTTCATCTTTCTTCTTAGTTATTCTTTCAAAACGTCTGAAACTAATTTTTTCACCAATTGTTGCTGTTTCTTCTACTATTCTTTCAGCAATAGTCTTTCCATCTTTTAATTTTACTTCATTAGCTTCTTCAATTGTATTACATTTTGCAGTCATTAAAGTTTCTTTTAATTCTTTAACTAATTCAATAAATTTTTCATTTTTAGTAACGAAATCAGTCTCACAATTAACTTCAAAAATAATTGCTTCATTACCCTTTACATCAGCTTCAGTAATACCTTCAGCTGCAACTCTTGATTCTTTCTTAGCTGCCTTAGCAATACCTTTTTCTCTTAACCAATCAACTGCTTTATCTTGATCCCCATCACATGCTTCTAGTGCCTTCTTACAGTCCATCATTCCAGCACCAGTTTTTTCTCTTAATTCTTTAACATCACTAGCTTTAAACATTTTTACATCCTCTTTCTTTTATTTTATTTAACAATAAAAGGAATGATAATAATTATTTATAAATTATATTCATTCCCTCCCCTTAATTCTTTTTTTATTTTAATGCAGATTCAATTAATTCAATTAATTCAGCTTTTTTCTTTGTAGAATATCCTTTTATTCCTGATTCTTTAGCCTTTTCTTTTAATTCAGCTAAACTTAATGCTGCTAAATCAACTGCTGCTTTCTTTGTTGCTTTCTTTTCTTCAACTTCTTCTTTGATTTCAGCTACTTTTTCTTTTACTTTTTTTTCTTCTTCTTTTACTGCCTTTTTAACTTCTTCTTTAGCAGCTTCAACTTCTTCTTTCTTTTCTTTTACTTTTTCAACGATTTCTTCTTTTACTGCTTCTTTCTTAGCTGCCTTTTTATCATTCTTATTCTTATCTTCATCACTAATATAATCAATTATTTCATTTCCATTAACCTCAGCTATTGCATTAGTTAAAGCTCCAATTAATAATTTAACACTTCTTACAGCATCATCATTACCTGGTATAACATAATCAACCATATCAGGATCACAGTTAGTATCTACGATACCAAATACTGGAATACCTAAAATTCTAGCTTCTTTAATTGCGATTTCTTCTTTTCTAGGATCAACAATTACCATAGCTTGAGGCATTCTCTTCATTTCACGAATTCCTCTTAAGTTTTTATTTAATTTGTCATATTCTTTTCTAATTTGGATAACTTCTTTCTTTGGTAAAGCTTCAAAAGTACCATCAGTTTCCATTTTCTCGATTTCTTCCATTCTTCTAATTCTTGAACGGATAGTCTTAAAGTTAGTTAAAGTACCACCTAACCATCTTTCATTTACGAAATACATGTTAGTTCTAACTGCAGATTCTTCAGCAGCTTCTTGAGCTTGCTTTTTAGTACCTACAAATAATACTTTTCCTTCCTTTTCAGCAATTGCTTTTAATGCTTCATATGCTTCTTCAAGCTTTTTTACAGTTTTTTGTAAATCGATAATATAAATATCATCTCTTGTAGTGAAGATATATTCCTTCATCTTTGGATTCCATCTTCTCTTTTGATGTCCAAATTGAACACCAGCTTCTAATAAATAATTCATTGATACAACAGTCATTTAATTTTCTCCTTTTCGTTTTTAATTTCTTCTATTAGTTTCTAAAACTTATCACCATTAAGGCACTAGATAAATAAATCCACTAATATGTTTATTTTTCTAAAGCTGCGATAATTTCAGCTTTCTTCATACCAGTAACTGATATTTTTTTCTTAGCAGCAACTTCTTTAAGTTCTGCAATTGTCATTTTTGAATAGTCTACTTTTTCTTCCTTAGCTTCTTTTTTTGCTGGAGTTTTCTTTTCTTCTTTAACTTCTGCTTTCTTAGTTTCCTTCTTTGCAGCAGCCTTTTTTCCACCTATAGTTACTTCACTTCCAGCAACCTCAGTAGCAGCTTTAATCTTACCAGCTTTTCCATCTTTTGCTGTTTTAACTAATTCTGTAAATGCTTTTGGATCATTAATAGCTATTTCTGATAACATCTTTCTATTAATTTCAACTCCTGCTTTAGTAAGACCTTCAATAAATCTTGAATAAGAAATATCATTTTGTCTACAAGCAGCATTGATTCTAGTAATCCATAATTTTCTGAAATCTCTCTTCTTTTGTTTTCTATCTCTAAATGCATATTGTCCAGAATGCATTAATTGTTCTTTAGCAGTTTTATATAATCTATGTTTACTACCAAAGTAACCCTTAGCTTCTTTTAATACTTTTTTATGACGAGCTTTTGTTACTGCTCCATTCTTAACTCTTGCCATGTTTCTTCCTCCTTACTTATTCTAGATTAAATTACGTTCTTTAATCTATTTTGATCTGCCTTACTAAGGTTAGATCCCTTTCTACAACCTCTATTAAAGCTTGCACTTTTCTTACCAGTATTATGTCTACTACCTGGTTTACCAATTTTATAGTCGTTTTTACGTTCTTTAACTACTTTTGCAGTTCCTTTATGTGTTTTAATTTTTGGCATATTTATTTCCTCCTACTTAATTATTTGTCTTTCTTTGGAATCAACAACATTGTCATTGTTCTACCATCTAACTTAGGCTTTTGTTCTATATCTGCATAATCTTTAACACGTTCGGCAAAACGATTTAGAACATCTGCTCCCAACTCAGTATGTGCCATTTGACGACCTTTAAAACGAATTGTTAGCTTAATTCTATCTCCTTTTTCTAGATATTTTGTAGCATTTCTAAGTTTAGTCTCAAAATCTCCTACATCAATAACTGGTGATAAACGATATTCTTTAAGCTCTGACATATTAGCTCTTTGCTTCTTTAAAGCTTCTTTTTGCTTTTTTTGTTTTTCATAACGGAACTTATTATAATCCATTACTTTACAAACAGGTGGATTTGCATTTGGACTTATTAAAACTAAATCAAGTGCAGCATAACTAGCTAAAGTTAATGCATCCCCAATTGGTTTTACTCCAACTTGCTCTCCATTTGGTCCAATAACTAATACTTGTGGAACCTTAATTTGATCATTAATCAACATGTTATCTTTATCCTTTGCGATACCTAACACCTCCATAAA
>CACXJP010000072.1 GCA_902768065.1 uncultured Erysipelotrichaceae bacterium | reverse complement strand
AAGAAAAGACCTACTTACAGAATAGTTGCTACAGATTCAAGAAGACCAAGAAATGGACAATATTTAGAATTAGTTGGTACATATTCACCAATTGATGATTCTAAGGTTGTAATCAATGAAGAAGTTGCTTTAAAATGGTTAAACAATGGTGCTATTCCTACTGATACTGTTAGAAACATATTAAGTAAAGAAGGAATCATGAAGAAATTTGCTGATTCTAAAAAGAAGGATAAGTAATTATGGATTTAGTACAATTAACTGAGGAAATAATTAAATCATTAGTAGTTGATCAAGATGGAGTATCTGTTAAGGAATTTCCTACAGATGAAGAAAATGTAATATTAATCCAGGTAATGGTTGATGAAAACGATATGGGAAGAGTTATTGGTAAGAATGGAAGAACTGCTAATGCTATAAGAACTTTAGTTCAAGCAAGCAGTGCCTTAAAAGATAATAAATATGTAAAAATTGATATTGATAAATTTTAAGAAAGTATTTATACTTTCTTTTTTTTGTGCTTTGTTATATAATTTTTATGAGGTAGTAATATGAATGAAGAATTAAATATCCCAAAACATATAGGAATTATCATGGATGGAAATGGTAGATGGGCACAGCAAAGAGGAATGATAAGAACTATGGGACACAAGAGGGCAATAAAGACATTAAAGGGGTTATGCCTACATATGGCAGACATGGGAGTTAAATATGCTTCCTTATATGCTTTTTCTACTGAAAACTTTAAAAGAGATAAATCTGAAGTTGATTATTTGATGAATCTATTTATAAGTTCATTCAAGAAGGAATTTAAGTTTTTAATTGAAAAAGATGTTAGAGTATTATTTTCAGGAAGACGTGAACCTTTACCTGAAAAGGTTTTAGAGGCGATGGATGAAATTGTTGAAGAAACAAAAAATAATACTAGTTTAGTACTTAATATTTGTCTAAATTATGGTAGCCATGCAGAGATGGTTGATACAACAAAGAAAATATGTGAGATGTATAAAAATGGGGATATTTCTTTGGATGATATAGATGAGGATTTTTTACAAAGAAATATGTACCAAGATTTACCGCCACTTGATTATGTTATTAGAACAAGTGGAGAGTTAAGATTAAGTAATTTTATGATGTATCAAGCTAGTTATGCAGAATTTTATTTTCCAGATGTGTTATTTCCTGATTTTACAGAAAAGGAATTTGACAAGGCTATCGAAGAATTTAATAAGAGAAATAGAAGATTTGGAGGGGTAAAAAATGAAAGTAAGAATAATTAGTGCAATTGTAATGGTTGCTATATTTGTTCCATTCTTAATAATTGGAGAACTTCCTTTTGCAGTGCTTATGGGTGTACTTGGAATGTTTGGTTTTTATGAATTAATGAGAGTAAGAGAAACTAAAAAGAAATTTCCATTTGTATTAAAACTATTTGCATACTTTTTAGTATTAGCTTTTTCAATGTATAACATTAATTCAATAGAGTTTGCATATAAATTTGATTATAGAGTAATGGCTTTTATTATATTTATGTTTACATCTCCAATGGTATTTATTAATAATACTAAGAGATATAATTTAAATGATGCATTATTCTTAATTGGTTCAATTTTATTTGTTGGATTGAGTTTTAATTTAATTGTTATAACTAGAAATTTTGATATTAACTATATTATTTATCTATTACTAATAACAGCAATGACTGATACTTTTGCATTGTTTACTGGTATGCTTATAGGTAAGCATAAACTATGTCCTGATATTAGTCCTAAGAAGACTATTGAAGGTTTAGTTGGTGGTACGCTAATGGGTACTTTTATTGCTTCTGCATTTTATTTTACTGTAATTAGTTCAAGTGTATCACTTATTATATTAGTTCCTATTACAGCATTATTATGTTTAATTGGACAATTAGGTGACTTGGTATTTTCTTCAATTAAGAGATATTATGGAGTTAAAGATTTTTCAAGTTTAATTCCAGGTCATGGAGGAATACTTGATAGATTTGATAGTTTAATATTTGTTACTTTGGCATTTATTATATTTAAAGGAATAATATAGGAGGGGCTATATGTCAATAATTATTAATTTAATAATATTTATTTTAATATTAACAGTAATAATTGCTTTTCATGAGTTTGGACATTTCTTATTTGCTAAGTTATGTGGAGTTTATGTATATGAATATGCTATTGGAATGGGACCTAAAATTTTTAGTAAACAAATAGGTGAGACAGTATATTCTATAAGAGCTATCCCAATTGGTGGTTTTTGTCAATTGGCTGGAGAAGATTTGGATGCTGATGATAAGAAAAAAATAAAAAAGGATAGAAGACTTCAAAATAAAACTCCTTTTCAAAGATTTTTAATAATGTTCTTTGGACCAATGAATAATTTCATTTTGGCAGTTATAATTTTATTTTTAATCGCATTGATTTGGGGCGGAACAACTATGAATCCTATTATCTCTGAAGTTGAGGAAAAAAGTGCTGCAGAGATGGCTGGTATAAGAGTTGGAGATGAAGTAATTACAATTAATGGTCATAAAATATCTACTAGTGATGATATTTCATTATATTTAGCTGTTGCTGATCCTAAAAAAGGAAGTACTTTTAAAGTTGAACATGATAATGGTACATATGATACTATAAAAGTAACTCCTAAAAAGATAAAAGTTGATGGTAAAGATACTTATAGATATGGAATTGGAATGCAGCAAGAAAAAACAAAAGGTTTTGGAAATGCATTTGTTTATACATTTAAGAAGACTTGTTCAATATTTAAGCAGATGTATATAACGTTGGGATATTTATTTACTGGTCATATAAAATTAAATCAGTTGTCAGGGCCTGTTGGTATTTATTCTGTTGTTGGTAAATCTAGAGAAGCTGGTGGACTTGCTAATATTCTTTATTTGATGGCTTTCTTAAGTATAAATGTAGGTGTTATTAACTTACTTCCAATACCAGCATTTGATGGGGGACATATATTATTTATAATTATTGAGCTTATTAAAGGTTCTCCAGTAAAACCAGAATTAGAAAACAAAATACATTTCATATTCTTAATATTGTTGTTGCTATTTATGCTAGTAATAACATTTAATGATATAGTCAATCTGTTTAAATAGGCACTTCAGGTGCCTTTTTTTATTGATAGAATGTTTTTTTTAAAGTATAATTATTACATAAGATGGGGAGTGAGTTTATGAAGAATTCACAAAATAATAAAAGATTGCAATTACTATTGATAGTATTAATTGCAGTAGCTGCTTTAGGAATAGGTTATGCATCTATTTCTGGAGTTAACTTAATTATTAATGGTAATTCAACTGCAAGTGTTGATCAGAATAATTTTAAAGTATATTTTGTAACATCTAATATCACAACAGGTACAGGAACAGCATCAATTGATGAAAATGATAATACAATAGCTTATTTTGATATGTTTGGATTAACAAAAAAGGGAGATTATGCTATTGCAACATATGTCGTTAGGAATGATTCAAATTCTGTTAATGCAGATCTTTCTCTTATTGTAAATACAAATAATAATGAATATTTTAAAGTTTCTGAACAAATAGAAAAAGATTTTATTATGCCTGGGGAAGAAACACTTGTAACTTTAAAGGTAGAAATGATAAAAACACCGATTTCATCTATTGAAACAGTTAATGTTTCTGCAAGAATAAAAGCATATCCAACTAATGAAAGTAATTCTAATCCTGATAGTATGAATGTATATGATTTATATGATTTTAGATATACTGGCAGTGTTGAACAATTCACTGCTCCTGTTTCTGGAACATATAGGCTTGAAGCATGGGGAGCACAAGGTGGAGATGCTCTTGAAAATATATCTGGAAATCAAAAAATGGATTTTGTTGAAGGTGGGAAAGGTGGATATTCCGTAGGCAATGTTTTTTTAAAAAAAGGTCAGATCGTTTATGTTGTTGTTGGAGGGAAAGGTAAAGAATTAAATAATTCACCAAAGGGTGCTATAGCAAAAGGCGGTTATAATGGTGGAGGTGCTGCTTTATCTGATGATACTAGAAATAATCAGGGGTCAGGTGGAGGAGCTACTCATTTCGCAATTAATAATAATTTAGGAGAACTAAAAAATTACAATAATAATCAAGATGATGTTTTGCTGGTTGCTGGTGGTGGTGGTGGTTCATATAACAGTTTATCAATATATTATTATAGTTATGGTGGAGCCGGAGGCGGAGAGAATGGAGATGATGCCATTGTCTACTTTAACACAAAATATTGTAGTACCGCTCATATTATAAATGGTTTTATTTATTCGCAAGGTTTAACAATTCCAGGTGGTGGGCAATATGCTGTTTTGTCTGATGATACATATCTTTATGGGTCATTTGGGAAAGGAACCGATGCAATTATTGATATTACGGGAACTGATGCTGGTGCTGGTGGTGGCTGGTATGGTGGGTCAAAGCTATTAAGAACTAGCGGTAGTGGAGGTATGGCTGGAAGCGGAGGGTCTGGTCATGTTAATACAAATTATGTTGATGGTCAAACAATATCTGGTACTAATACTTTTATATCTCCAAATTTTGAAAGTGAAACTGGTCACTCTGGTGATGGTTATGCTAGAATTACACTAATTAATATATAAAATGGTATATATTGTAGTAGAGACTTATTGTCTCTTTTTTTTTATTTTTGTATAATAAATGTATATGGGAGGTGTTACTTTGGTTGTTGGTGTTTTAGTTGAATTATCTAGTAAAAATATTGATAAGATATTTGATTATAATGTGCCTGAAGATTTAGTTTCTAATATGAAAATAGGTATTAGAGTAACAGTTCCTTTTGGAAGAATGACTTTAGAGGGTTTTGTTCTTGATATTAAGAAGAACAATGATAGTGATATAGAACTGAAATCTATTATTTCTATAGTTGATCTTGATATTGTTTTAAATAGTGAGTTACTTGAATTAGGAAAAGTAATGAGAGATAAAACATTAAGTACTTTAATTAGCTGTTATCAAACAATGTTACCTAAGGCCCTAAAGGCAAAAAATGGACGTGTTGTAAATATAAAATATGATACATATTATAGACTTGGTAGTATTCCAGATGGAATCAAATTAAATGATAAACAAAAAAGTATTATTTCTTGTTTTGATAAAGATGAATTAATTTCTAGAAATACTCTAACTTCTATTAGTGTTAGTAGTGTTGGGACTTTAGTTAAGAAGGGAATACTAGTTGAGGAAAAAAAGGAACATTATAGAATTGATTATAAAGACTTTGTTTATGAGAAGAAAAAATTAACTGATGAACAGTTAAATGTTGTAAATTCGGTTATTAAAGATTCTCCATCTACTTTTTTAATACATGGTGTTACTGGTAGTGGAAAAACTGAAGTATATATGGAGATAATTGATTATTACTTATCATTTGGTAAAAGTAGTATTGTTCTTGTTCCTGAAATTAGTTTAACTCCTCAAATGATCAGTAGATTTAGGGCAAGGTTTGGAGATAAGATAGCGGCACTACATTCTGCTTTGAGTGATGGAGAAAAATATGATGAATGGAGAAGAATTGTTAAAGGAGAGGTTTCTATCGTAATAGGGGCACGTAGTGCGATATTTGCACCTCTTAAAGATATTGGTGTAATAATTGTTGATGAAGAGCATAGTGATTCTTATAAACAAAGTGATCCAAATCCAAGGTATAATGCTAAGGATATTGCTATTCTTCGTGGAGAATATCATAAGTGTTCTATTGTCTTTGGTTCGGCAACCCCATCTCTTGAATATATGGCAAGAGCTAAAAAAGGAGTATTTAAATTACTTTGTTTACCTAATAGAGTTAATGGAAAAAGTCTTCCAGATGTTGAGATAATTGATATGAATCAGGAGATGAAGACTAGTAAAGGGCATTTTTCAACTCAACTAATTAATTCTATTGATGAGACCTTGAAAAGGTCTGAACAGGTTATATTACTTCTTAATAGGAGAGGTTATTCTAATTTTATTACTTGTAAAAATTGTGGATATACATTTAAATGTCCAAATTGTGATATTACTTTGACTTATCATAAGAGTAGTAATACATTAAGATGTCATTATTGTGGATATGGAGAAAAAGTCTATGATAAATGTCCTAGTTGTGGAGAAGTGTCATTAAATAGACTTGGTGTTGGAACTCAAAAGATTGAAGAGGAACTTAATAATATTTTTTCATCTGCTAGAATATTAAGAATGGATTATGATACTACAAGTAGAAAAGGTATGCATGAAAAGATGATAGAATCTTTCAAAAATCATGATTATGACATATTACTTGGTACTCAGATGGTTGCAAAGGGACTTGATTTTTCGCTTGTNNNAATATTCCTGATTTTAGAAGTAGTGAGAATACTTTTTCTTTGCTTAGTCAGGTTGCTGGTAGAAGTGGTAGAAGTGATAAGATGGGGAAAGTTATTATTCAGACTTTCAATCCAGATCATTATGCTATTTCTCTTGTAAAAAATCATGATTATTTGTCTTTTTATGAAAAAGAAATGTCTATTAGAAGACAATTAAAATATCCTCCATATTTCTATATATGTAATGTTAGAATAAGTGGAAAAGATTCTTCTTATGTATTTGGTGAGGCAATAAAAATTAAGAATAGTTTTGAGAGAAGTCTTAAAAATTATATTATTCTTGGGCCTACTGCAAGTAGTTTGTTCAGAATTAATAATATTTTTAGATATAATATTGTCTTAAAATATAAGAATGATGTTCTTCTTTATAATATTTTAGAAAAAATTGTAGAGCATTACAAAAGTAATTGTAAAATAAAGGTAGATATAGACTTTAATCCTAGTCAAATGATATAAAATATGATATTCTTTTATTAGAATAGGAGTGTTTGTATGGATCAAAATAATCAAAATAACCAAAATCCAGAATTAGAAGTAAACAGAAGAAATAGAGAAGATTATGAAACTTTAATGAAGGAATCTTCAACTAATTTGGATGGTTTTTGGGATAGTAATAGTTTATTTGTTAAACTAATATTATTAGTTTTACTTGTAATTATTATTGTTGGTTCAGTAATTGTAATAGGTGGATATTTCACTACTAAATAAGAATTTTTAAAGGGATAGTAGAGGAGGTGATATAGTGATAAAGAAATATTTAAAAAGAGAAGATGTTTCAAATTTAATTAAAGAGATTAAGAGAAATCCTCGTTATTATGAAAAAGAAAAATTAGAAGATAATATTTCTATAGGTAATGAATTATCACTATATATTTTGTATGATGCTCTACTTAAATTTAAAATTGTAATTGATGATGATAGTTTATTTGGTGATTTTATTGTTCAATTAGATAAACTATATAAAAAAATTGATAATTATGATCAAATAGTAATAGGTATAAATAAGTTGATTTGTTATATGACAATTAAATTATTTAATATCAGAGGAATGGATGAAAAAGAAAATAAAAATAAAGTTATAGAACATGTATATAATAAATATATTTTAGGGGGTTATTATGTACATGGTTTTAGTACTGTATATGAAAATAGTATAAAAGATAATGGTTTTATTTCAGAATTTTATATAAATTATTATCAACAGTTTAATGATGTTAAAAAGATATTCGAAAAGTATGGTATGAGAGAAATAATTGAAAAGGATTTTTCTAGTAATAAATCATATTTTACAGATAATTTTATAATGGGATGTCATTATTCTGCTATGGCTCCTATGTATTTTACAAATATGTTATTTAATAATCTTTATGGCAATTCCGATGGAAAAGATAGTTATTTGAAACTTGATTATGATTCTTGTATAAGTCACTTGAAAAGGTTTATGAGTGATAAATCTTTTGATAGGAAAGATATGGATTATGTTCTTTATATAGTAAAAAAAGAATGGGATTTATTATTTAGAGTTAATAAAAAGATTAGTTTAATGCTTGTTAAGAGAGATTTTATTAGTTCTTCTAGTAATAATATAGGTGAATATCTTAATAGCAATGAAGATCTATATGAAATTGTTGATGGAATATTAAGTTCAAAGAATGGAAATATAGTATTTGATGGTACTATTGAGCCTCAAAATATTGAAGTTGTTTCTTTAGAAAATTTTTATGATATTGATGTTAAAAATATAAACAGAATTACTATAAATGATAAAGATGAAGATTTACCATATAAAAATCGTAAAGAAATCATGAATAGAGAATTTCTTGATGCATATGGTAAGGTTTATATATTTTTAGTTTTTGGATCACTTTTTATTAGTTTAGGTGTTATAATAACAATTATTATGATTATTAGGGGGATATAGTTATGAGAATAGTATTTATGGGTACACCTGATTTTGCAGTTAATGTTTTACAGGGATTAATAGACAATTATAAAGATGAAATAGTTGGTGTTGTATCTCAACCAGATAAGAGAGTTGGGAGACATCAAATTCTTACAAATACACCAGTAAAAGAGTTGGCATTAAAATATAATATTCCTGTTTTTCAGCCTGTAAAAATAAGGGAAGATTATGAGGATGTTATTTCACTTAAGCCAGATTTGATTGTTACTTGTGCATATGGGCAAATAATTCCTAAAGAGATACTGGATTGTCCTAGATTAGGATGTATTAATGTTCATGCTTCATTATTACCTAAATTAAGGGGTGGGGCTCCAATTCATAAGGCAATTATAGATGGATATGATGTGACAGGGGTTACAATAATGTATATGGATGTCGGTATGGATACAGGGGATATGATTAGTAAAATTGAAGTGCCAATTTTAGATTCTGATAATTTAGAAAGTTTACATGATAAATTAAGTGATGCTGGTACTAAATTATTACTTGATACTTTGCCTAGTATAATAGATGGAACTAATAATAGAGAGGCACAAAATTCAGATGATGTTACATATGCTTATAATATAAAAAGAGAAGAAGAGAGAATAGACTTTAACAAAACTAGTAGAGAAGTTTTTAATCTAATAAGAGGTTTGTGTCCTGTTCCATGTAGTAATGCAATTCTTGATGGCAAGGAAATGAAAATATATAGTAGTGAAATACTTGAAGGAAAACATAAGGGTAAATGTGGAGAAATTGTTGATATTACTAAAAGTGGACTTGTAGTTGTATGTAGTGATGGAGCAATTATTATTAAAGAAGTTAAACCTTTTGGTAAAAAGAAAATGGATGCTTATTCTTATGCAAATGGTGTTGGAAAAGATAATTTAATTGGTAAGGTGTTTAATAATGAAGAACTTTATTGATAATATTAAAGAATTTAAAAAAACAAAAAATGGAACTCCCATTTTGTTTTTTGGTTTCTACTTATTATTTTTTGTAGTATTAATAATATTTATTAAATTTGGTGGAGATAAGAATTTTATGGCTAAGGAATATGAAAAGGGAAGAGCTATTCAATTTAATACATCTTTGCTTCTAAATAAGAATTATTTATATGATTATAAAATAATATTTGATGGTACTGTATATGATTATTATGGAAAAAGATTTCAGGATACTGAATCATTTAAATATAATAATAGTGAGTACTATAGAAATAATAATGATTTCTTTGTTAATAATGGAACATGGGTAAAATGTGATAATCCTTATTTGTTTTATGAACTAATTGATGTTGATAATATGAGTAAAGTATTAAATAGTTCAACTCTATCTTCAAAGGATATATCAGAAGAGGGAGTTAGTACCTATAAATATTTAATATCAACTAATACTATAAATAAGATAGTTTATAATATTGATTCAGACTTTGATGAAGTTCCTAATGATATTGATATTGTTCTTGATAACAATAGTGGAACTAATACTATAAAATTTAAATTAGATAGTTTTTGTAAGTTAAATAATAAGTGTAATGAAAGTTTACAAATAGAAGCTAGTTATGAAATGTTTAATAGTGTTAAAGAAATTGGTAATCCTATTAAGTGATTATCTTTTTTGTGGTATAATATCTTATATTTGGAAGTGGTAATATGAAAAATATTTATGGATTAACTTTGGAAGAGATGGAAAATTACTTCTTAGAAAATGGTTCTAAGAAATTTCATGCTTTGCAATTATTTGGATGGCTATATGAAAAAAGAGTTGAAAGCTATGAAGAAATGTCTAATATTAGTAATGACATGAAGGCAAAATTATCTTCAGATTTTTCTATTGAAAGATTAAAGATTGTTGATGTTCAGGAAGATGTAGATGTTTGTAAATACTTGTTTGAATTATATGATCATGAACATATTGAGGCTGTTTTAATGAAACATGATTATGGTAATAGTATATGTGTTTCATCGCAAGTTGGATGTAATATGGGATGTAGATTTTGTGAATCTGGAAGAAGAAAAAAAGTAAGGAATCTTGAAACTTATGAAATGGTTTTACAAATTTTAATGATAGAAAAATTATTGGGAGAAAGAATAAGCCATGTTGTTGTAATGGGTATTGGTGAACCTTTTGATAATTATGATAATTTAATAAACTTCTTTAAAATAATTAATCATCCGAAGGGACTTGCGATTGGAGCTAGACATATAACAGTATCTACGTGTGGAATTGTACCTAAAATATTAGAGTTTAGTGAATTACCTTTACAAATTAATCTTGCGGTAAGTCTACATGCGCCTAATAATCATTTAAGAAATAAAATAATGCCAATTAATAAAGCATATCCAATAGAAGAAGTTATGGATGCTTTAAAAGTTTATTTGAAGAAGACAAATAGAAGATTAACTTTTGAATATATTTTATTAAAAGATGTTAATGATTCTATAGATTGTGCAATGGAACTTGCTGATTTGGTTAAGGGAATGAATTGTTATATAAATTTAATTCCTTATAATGAAACTAATAATATTGATTTTAAAAGAACAAATACTGTTCAAATTATGAGATTTTATGATATACTTAAGAAGAATAATGTTAGTGTGACAATCAGGAGGGAATTTGGTAGTAAGATAAGTGCTGCCTGTGGACAACTTAGAAGTAAGAAGGAGGATTTATGAAAACCTTTTATTTAACAGATGCTGGAAAAGTAAGAGATCATAATGAAGATAGTGTTATTATTATAGCTAATGATGAAGAAAATTATTTAATGGCGATTGCTGATGGAATGGGTGGACATTCTGCTGGAGAGGTTGCTTCTTCTATAGCAATCAATTATTTACAAACACATTTTAAAGATACTTTTAAAGATATGAATAAAGTTGATGCTGTTAATTGGATTAGAGATTCTGTTGATGAAATTAATTCATCAATATTTGAATATGAGTCAGTTCATCCTGAAAGTAAAGGAATGGGAACTACTTTAGTTATGGCAATTCTTACGAAAGAATACCTTCTTTTTGGAAATGTTGGTGATTCAAGTGGTTTTGTTATGAAAGATAATAATCTTCATAAGGTTACTTATGATCACACATTAGTTAATTTACTTGTAAGTGCTGGGGAATTAACTAAGGAAGAGGCTTCCGTTCATCCAAAGAAGAATGTTTTGATGAAAGCACTAGGTGCTTCTCCTGAAGTGGATGTTGATATATTTGATTGTGATATGGATATTACTGAAATATTACTTTCAAGTGATGGATTAACAGGAATGTTAGATAGAGAAGGAATAGAAAAAGTATTACTTGGTGAGGGAACTTGCGAAGAAAAGGTTATTAAGCTTATTAAAAAAGCAAATAATAGGGGTGGAACAGATAATATTTCGGTTGCTTATTTAGTTCGTGAAGAAGGTGAAGATAAGTGATAACAAAGGGGCAAAAGATAAATGATCGTTATGAAATTATAAGATCAATTGGCGAAGGTGGTATGGCTAATGTTTATCTAGGACATGATATTATTCTAGATAGAAATGTGGCAATCAAAGTATTAAGAGGAGATTTATCTAATGATGAGAAGTTTGTTAGAAGATTTCAAAGAGAAGCACTTTCTGCATCTTCGTTAGCACATTCAAATATAGTTGAAATGTATGATGTTGGAGAAGATGATGGAACATATTACATTGTTATGGAATATGTTGAGGGAAAAACATTAAAACAATTATTGAAAAAACGTGGTAGTCTTACATTAAGTGAAGCTATTGATATAATGGTTCAATTAACTGATGGTATGGCTCATGCCCACGATTCATATATAATACATAGAGATTTAAAACCTCAAAATATTATGATTAAAGATGATGGCCAAATAAAAATAACTGATTTTGGTATTGCTATGGCATTAAATGCAACACAATTAACTCAAACTAATTCAGTTATGGGATCTGTCCACTATTTACCACCAGAACAAGCTAGTGGAAAAGGGTGTCCACAAAGTATTGTTAATATAATTAAAAGAGCGACTGCTAAGAATCCTAAAAATAGGTATGAAACAGCAAGAGAGATGCATGAAGATTTATTAACTGCTTTAGATGATGATAGAATGGATGAAGAGGAATATAAGTATAAATATCCAGAACATGAAAATGAGACAAAGAAGAAAGTAGTAAAAAAAGAAGAGGATGAAATTGCAGAAGATATAAAATTAGTACCTAAAGAAGAAAATAAAGATGATAATACTAAAGAAAATGATGTTGTTGATGATGATGAGGCAAAAAGCGAAAAGAAGAAAAAACTTATCATTATAATATTAGGTGTTGTTTTTGGAATTATATTGATATTATTAATTGCAATATTCTTCATAATACCTAAATTTACTTCATCAAAGAATGTTGTTGTTCCAGATTGTGAAGGTAAAAAGGTAAGTGTTTGTGAAAAGACACTACAAAAGGTGGGATTTGAGGTTAATACTGAAATCAAAACCGAACCTTCTAGTAAAATAAAGAAAAATTTGGTTATTAAAACAAATCCGGAAGCTGGTAGAAGTATTAAAAAGGGAAGCAAAATTACAATTTATAAATCTACAGGGGAAGAAACAGTTAAACTTGAAGATTATACTGGTAAAAATGCAGTTGAGGTAAAAACTTTACTAGAAACTAAATATGGATTAATTGTAAAGATTGAGAAAAAAGAACCAGATGATAAAAATAAAGAGTATGATGATAATGAAATCATAGGACAAAGTCTTGCTAAAGGTAGTGAGCTTAAGAAAGGTGATACTTTAACACTTTATACTCCAAAGAATGATGTTGTTTTCCCGGATTTTGCTGAAGAAGGCTATTCAAAAGATGATGTATCTGCTTTCTGTGATAAGTATGGGTTAAATTGTACTTATAAAGAAGAACAAACAACAAGTGTACCTGAAGGTAGAATAATAAGTCAATCTAGATTAGTTGGAAGTGCGGTTACTAAGGGAACTAACTTAGAGGTTAAATATGCTGTTAAACCTAAAGTTACTCCAAGTACAACTCCAGCTCCAAGTAATAATAACAACAATAATAATAGTAATAATAACAATAATAATAACAATAGTAATAATGGAGGAAATACTAATACTAATCCAGATGAGTAGGGGGATTTATGAAAGGACAAATTGTTAAAATTAGTAGTGATTTACATTTTGTTAATTATAATGGTGATATATATCCTTGTAAATGTAGAGGATTATTTAGAAAGGAACATATTACTCCTGTTGTAGGAGACTATGTTCTTTTCGATATAGAAAAGAAATTGATTGAGAAAATTCTTCCAAGAAAAAATTTATTTCAAAGACCAAAAGTAAGTAATATTGACCAAGCTTTTCTTATTACAAGTTTGAAATTACCTGACTTTTCTCTTAATTTGTTAGATAAATTTATAGTATTGATGGAGATTAATAATGTTGAACCTATTATTTGTATTACAAAAAGTGATCTAATAAATGAAGATGAATTAGTTAACATCAATGAAATATTAAAATATTATAAAAAGATAGGTTATAAGGTTTTATATAACTATGAATTAGATAAGATAGAAGAATTACTTGCAAATAAGACAAGTGTTTTTACAGGACAAACTGGTGCTGGTAAATCAACTTTACTTAATAGGCTTAATCCTGATTGGAATTTAGAGGTTGGGGATGTTTCTATTGCTTTGGGAAGAGGAAAACATACAACAAGAGTTGTTGAATTATTTGAATTATTTGGTGGAAAAGTTATGGATACACCGGGATTTAGTTCTTTAGAATTTAATGATTATACAAAAGAGCAAATTAGAGATGCTTTTGTTGAATTTAAAATGTATCCTTGCTTATATAAAGATTGTATGCATACAAAAGAAGAAGAATGTGTTGTAAAAAAAGAAGTTGTTTCTAATAATATATTAGAGAGTAGATATAAAAATTATTTGAATTTTATAGGAGAGTGATTTGTGTGAAAGTAAGTACAACATTTTTAAGTAGTAAAGATGTTCCTAGAGATTTAATGCTTCTTGATAAAACTGACACCGATTATATTCATGTAGATGTTATGGATGGAAAATTTGTTCCTAATAAAACTATGCCTTTTTCTGAGATGAGGCATATTCCTGACTATACATCAAAGAGATTGGATATTCATTTGATGGTTAATGAACCATCTAAGTTTATTCCTATGTATGCGGAACTTAATGCTGAATATATTACATTTCAAATTGAAATTGATGAGGATATTGAAAAAGATTTAAAGATGATTAAAGATTTTTCAATAAAATGTGGTCTTGCTCTTAAACCTGAAACTAAGGTTTCTTCTTTAATTCCATATTTACCATATTTGGATTTAATTCTTGTTATGAGTGTTGAACCTGGAAAGGGAGGACAAGCTTTTATTCCAGAGTCTGAGGAAAAAATAAATGAAGTTAGAGCATTGTTGGAATCATATAATATTAATGCCATTATTAATGTTGATGGTGGTATAAATGATAAGACAGTTTCTATGTGTAAAAATGCTGATATGGTTTCGGCAGGTAGCTATGTTGTTTTAAGTGAAAATTTTCAAGAAAAAATAACTAGTTTACGATAATTAGTTGTGATATAATTTATATAGAATAGGAGTTGGTAATGTGAATGAACAAGGAAATAATACAAATACAAATGGTGTAATTGGTTCTACAAATACTGTTAATTCTACTAGCAATAATGGAACAGTGCAACAACCAAGTACTCCAAGTATAGAGATTACGAATGTTGTTCAGCAAGATTCTGGGGATACATTTGTAGAGTATACTGGTGTTAAGCCACAATCTGTTAATGTTCAACCTCAACCTGTTAGTTCTGTTGGTAATGGTGGGACAGTACAACAACCAATCACTCCAAGTGTAGAGAATACTACAGTAGCTCCACAACAACCAATTACTCCAAGTGTAGAGAATACTACAGTAGCTCTACAACAACCAAGCACTCCAGCTGTAGAAAGCCCTGCAGTACAGGCTACTACAGAAACTCAAAATAGCAAGGATACAGCTACTAAAACTGATATAAATTACAAGCCACCAGGAGCTTTTAAAACATTATTGTTAATAATATTCTTTGGTGGACTAGTAGCTTTTATTATATTCTTACCTGAAATTCAAGCATATATTGCAGAATATGGATCTGTTGGTAAGGGACAAACTGAAATAACAGATGGAAGATTAATATGTACTTTAGATACAAATACAACAAATTTGGATAAGTCTTTTGAAAGAACATTTATTTTTGCTGATAAGAAATTAGAGAGTGCAACTTTTACAACTACCACTAAAGGTGATATTACAAAAGATGAGAAAACATTAGACGAGTTATCAAATACTTGTAAAATGAAAAAGGAATATGTTTCATCTATTAGTGGTATTGGTATTACTTGTGATTATTCAGATGGACTTCTTACAGAAAAAGAGCATTTTGATTATAAAGATTTTGATATGGAAAAAGTTAAAACTGCATATGCTGAAGCAGGTGTAGATGTAATAGAATATGAATATGGTTATGATATTGATAAGATAAAAACATCTATGCTTCAAGCAGGTTTTAGTTGCAAAATAGAAAGATAATATTATATTATATCCCCTCTTATGAGGGGCCTTTTTTTGCTTTTTTTGTCTAAATGTGGTATAATTATACCAGTTAGGAGTTTTATTTATGAAATATGTACTAGCTATTGGAATTAACATATTCTTAATAGCATTGTGTATGTTTTTATTACATACATGTGATATTCATGCTGTTAAAGCAGATGATTTAAATAGAGATGTTAATTTGTCTACTAGTATTGGTTCAGCTATTAAAAATGATAATAATACTAGTAAATTGAATAATGTTGATAATAAAAGTTTAAATACAGTACAACTAAGTTTAACAAATGCTGGTGTTTTGCCAGTTGTTAAGGAGGTAAGTGCACCTGCATTGTCTAATGTGACAACACCTTCCTTAGAAAAGCAAGTAGGAACAATTTCTGCGTATGGGCCAGATTGTCGTGGATGTAGTGGACACTTAGGTGGTGGATTCGATGCATCTGATGGTAGTTATATATATACAGATCCAACATATGGAAATGTTCGTATAGTTGCAGGAGATCCACAATACCCATATGGAACAATAATTAGAGTATCTAATACTAAAGCAGGGGATTTTAATGCAATTGTTTTAGATAGAGGTGGAGATATAGGTATTGGAAGAAGATTCTTATTTGACTTATTATTTCCATCAGAGTCAGAAGCAGCAGCTTTTGGTACTAGTTATGATGTTACAGTTGATGTATTAAGATTTGGTTATTAAAACGAACTAGTTAATCTAGTTTGTTTTTTTGTAAATTTACATGTTTTTATTATTTTATTATATAAATCGACAACAAAGTATTGTATATTATTGTTATGATAAATGTGGTGGTGAGATAATGTATATTATTTTTTCAGTAATATTTTTAATATCTTTTTTCACAGGAATTCTTATTACAATGTCTGATGATAAAGAAAAAAATGTTGTTGAACAGAAAAATAAATCTAGTATACAAAGTGATAAACCTTATGCAATTGTGGATAATGAAATAATTTAAGTTTATTGAATGTAAAGATAGCTTAAAGCTATCTTTTTTTGAGGAATTTTTCATGAAAATTTGACATCGGGGTGGGGGTGTGATAGATTTGAAATATAAATAATAGAGGAGAGTTTTTATGAAAAATTTTAAGAACAAAAAGATACTACAAATAGTATTACTAGTATTAATCGCAGTAGTAACATTAGGAATAGGTTATGCAGCAATAAGTGCGGTAAATCTAATTATTAATGGTAATGCAACTGCAAATGTAGATCAAAATAACTTCAAGGTGCATTTCACACAAGCACAAAGTATTACAGGGTCCACTGGAGCAAGTGGAACATCAACAATTGATTCGCAAGATGATACTAAAGCAATGTTTGATGTAACAGGATTAACAAAAGTAGGAGATTATGCCGAAGCAGTATATACAGTAAGAAATGATTCTAATGGAGTAGGTGCAGAAATAAAATTATCAGTATCAAACTCAAATTCAGAATACTTCAAAGTAACAGAAACAATACAAGATGATAAATTACAAGCTGGAGAAGAAACAACTGCGAAAGTAAAAGTAGAAATGATAAAAACACCAATAACAGATTCAGTTTCAACAAGCATAACAGCAACTCTAACAGCAAGTCCACTTGAAAATGAGACTGCAACAGGAGGAATTCCAGCATCAAAAGTCGCAGGAGATCCTGAGTCATTCACAACAGACTCATGGGCAACAATACAAAAAGCAGTACAAAATAATAATACAAGTGTTTATAATGTAGGAGATACAAAAACAGTAACAATAAATGGAACAAACTATACTGTAAGAATAGCCAATAAATCAACAAATGCCAATTGTAATAGTGAAACATATTCAGAAACCGCATGTGGATTTGTTGTTGAATTTGCAGATATTACAAATGTAGGTGGATGGCCAGCAACAGAGATGAGGACATATTTAAATGGAACATTCTATAATAGTTTACCAAGTGATTTACAAGCAGCAATCAAACCAACAAGAGTAATATCAGGACGTGGACCAGATGACTCAACAAACTTTACAACAACAGATAATTTATACTTATTATCAGGTGTTGAAGTATTAGGATCAGATAATAGGGATACAGCAGCAGGAAGAACACATCAGTTAGAATACTATAATAACTCATCAAATAGTAAAATCAAACAATATAATTCGTGGTGGTTGCGTTCGGCCTATTCTTATGATAATAGCGTTTTCCGTATTGTCACTAGGTATGGTGGCTTGGACACTGATTATTCTCATTATGCTAATGGTGTCGCTCCAGCTTTCCGAATCGGATAGTTTGTAGATAAAAATGTTTATAAAAGTCAATACTTTAATTAGTATTGGCTTTTTGTTATGATAGTATTTGAGGTGTTTAGGATGAATGAAATGATTATAAAGGGAATTGCTAATGATTTAGGTATTACTGAGAAACAGGTTAGTACTGTACTTGGATTACTTGAGGAGGGTAATACTATTCCTTTTATTGCAAGATATAGAAAAGAAGCTACAGGTGCACTTGATGAAGAATCTATTCGTAAGATCAATGAAGTTTATGAGTACCAAGTTAACTTACTTAAACGTAAGGAAGATGTTATTAGATTGATTGATGAGAAAGGGCTTCTTACTGATGAGTTAAAAGATTCTATTATGAAGTGTACTAAACTTGTTGACGTAGAAGATTTATATAGACCTTATAAGGAGAAAAAGAAAACTAAGGCAACTGAAGCTATTAAAGCAGGACTTGAACCTTTAGCTAAGATGATGATGACTTTTCCTACAACAGGAGATATGAACAATCTTTGTGGAAAGTTTATTAATGAACAAGTTCCTACTGTGGAAAAAGCTATAGAAGGCGCTTGTTATATAATTGCTGAATGGATTAGTGATAATGCATATTATAGAAAGTGGATTAGGGGATATTTCTTTAGAAATGGAGTTGTAGTTTCTAGTAAGAAGAAAGATGCTCAAGATGAAAATAAGATATATGAGATGTATTACGATTATAATGAGGCTGTTAAATATATAAAACCTCATCGTATTCTTGCAATAAATAGAGGTGAATCTGAAAAGATTCTTAAAGTTAGTATTGATGTTAATAGTGATGAGATAATTTCTTATTTAGAAAAGAAAATTATTAAAAATGATAAAAGTTTTGTTACTGATTATGTAAAGGGTGCAATACTTGATTCATATAAAAGATTAATTTCTCCGTCAATTGAGAGAGAAGTAAGAAGTGAATTGTCTGAAAAGGGAGAAGAAGCTGCTATTGATAATTTTGGGAAAAATTTAGAGGCTTTATTATTAACTCCTCCTATGAAGGAAAAAATAGTTCTTGCATTTGACCCTGGATTTGTTAATGGATGTAAATTAGCTGTTGTTGATAAAAATGGTAAATATTTAGATAGTTTGGTTATTAAACCTTTCTTAAAAGGTGATGAAGAAAAGCGTATTAAAACTAGCAAAGAAGTTGTTGCTCAGCTTATTAAAAAATATAATGTTGATATTATTGCAATTGGTAATGGTACTGCGTCACGTGAATCTGAAAAATTTTGTGCTGAGATGATTGCAGAATATAACCTTTCTTGTAAATATGTTATTGTAAGTGAGGCAGGAGCATCAATTTATTCAGCATCTCCTCAAGCAATAGAGGAATTCCCTGATTTAGCTGTTGAGAAAAGAAGTGCAGTTAGTATTGGTAGAAGGCTTCAAGATCCACTTGCAGAACTTGTTAAAATACCACCAGAAGGTATTGGCGTTGGACTATATCAACATGATGTTTCTCAAAAGAAGTTATCAAATTCTTTAGATTTTGTTGTTGAAAAATGTGTTAATAGTGTTGGAGTTAATGTTAATACTGCATCTGCATCATTACTTAGTTATGTTTCTGGTGTTACAAAGGCTGCTATTAAGAAGATAATTGATTATCGTGAAAAAGTCGGTAAGATTATGAGTCGTAATGAAATTAAGAAGAAAAAACTTTTAAGTGATAAAGCATATGAACAAGCAATAGGATTTTTAAGAATAACTGAAGGTGATAATGTACTTGATTCAACTGCAATACATCCTGAAAGTTATGATATTGCAACAAATTTACTTGCTGATTTAGGATTTAAAATTACTGATGTTGGTTCTAGTGAATTAGTTAATAAACTAGAAGGTGTTAATTTAGA
>CACXJP010000071.1 GCA_902768065.1 uncultured Erysipelotrichaceae bacterium | reverse complement strand
ATAATAAAAGAAAGTGGAATAGATGAAGAATATAAAGTTCCATACTTTATTGATTTGTATTTAGACATTGCTGTTTTATATACAGGTAGAATAGATATTCTGGATGAAGATGAATTGCTTGATGCTTATGATAAAAAAGATATTTCAAAAGATGACTATGAATTAGTATTAAAAACAAAAGATAGATTACTAGAAGAGATAAAGAATAATACAAATGATTTAATGAAAATAGATTATATGAAGTATCTAGAAGGTATGTAATTTATAAAAAAAGTAAATAACTGTTTGTTATTTACTTTTTTTCAATAAAACTATGATATAATATAGTAGATTAGGAAGTGGTAAAATGAACACAGAAGAATTATTTGATAAAAAGATAGAAGAAAACTTTGATATAAAATCAAAGAGAATAAGTATGCTTGAAAATTATGGAGAGAATTTTCAAAAGAATGAATATATTACTAATCCTGCAATTGGAAGAGATGAACAAATAAAACAATTAATCTTAATACTTTTAACTCCAGACAAATCTGCTGTTTTAATTGGTAAACCTGGTGTTGGTAAAACTGCCACAGTTGAGGGACTTGCCTATAGAATCCAAAGAAATCAAGTACCAGATGTTCTTAAAGGCTATCAAGTTATAAAATTAAACACAGCTGCATTATTAGGAGTTGATCCAGTAACTGGAGAATCAAAAGTTCAAACATTAATTGATGAATTAAAAGATAAGAGTAAATTGATTTTATTCATAGATGAGATTCATACTTTAATGGGAACAAAGGGAGAAGCTCTAGACTTTGCAAATATGTTTAAACCAGCATTAGACCGTGGTGATATTAAGGTTATAGGTGCAACAACAACAGAAGAATATGAAAGATATATTTTAAGAGATAAAGCCTTTGTACGAAGATTCCAAAAAGTAGAACTTTTTGAACCAACAAGAGAAGAAAATATTCAAATACTTATAGGAACACTTCCAAAAATTGAAGTAAGAACAGGTGCAAAACTAAAATATACACCATTTATTCAAAGAAGAATAATGGAATTCATTACAGATATAACAAGTGAATTCAAAAGAATATATGAAATTGGATCAAGATATCCAGATGTTTCATTAACAATAGTACAACAAGCATTCTCAAACGCTTTATTTGATAACAGAAGAGAAGTAAATATAATGGATATAAAACTTGCAATAACTAATAGTAAAAATATATATCCAGATGTCATTAGAAAATCTATGCCTGAGTTTGAAAAAATGTTCGCAGATCAAATAGAAGAATACAAAGAAGAAACTCAAGGAGGATATGAAAGATTATCAGAAGAAACAGTTTAATCTGTTTTTTTTTTACAAAAATTTACAGAAATAATTTTTATTTGTACAAAAAAACAAATATATAAGATATAATTATAATAGAAAGAAGGGCTATAATGGTTTGTAAAAAGTGTGGAAAAAAATTAAAAATAGGTGAAGATTTTTGTAGTGTATGTGGATACTACAATGATACAGAAGAAGAAGGAATCTTAGATGATGATGACGATTCAAAAGGATTTAATGATGATGATTTTTTTGATGAAGTCGAAGAAGTTGATGAAGAAGACTATGAAGATGAAGATTATGACAAAGAAGATATAGATAAAGAAAATATAGATAAAGATGATACAGATAAATACTTTAAAAAGAAAGATAAAGCACCAGAAGAAAACCTAATAAATAGACTTAATGTCTCTGATGGTGAAGAAGATATAAATGAATTTTCTACAACTAGTACTGCTAAAACATCTAAAAAGAAGATGACTAATTTTAAAGATGATAGACTAATAGAAGCATTTACTGGTGAAGATTATAAATGGATAATTAGAAGACCGTTTAATATTTATGCATTTTTCCTAAGTTGGATGTATTTTATATATCGTAAAATGTATATTACAGGTGTTGCAGGTCTTGTATTAACTGGAATTGTTTGTAAATTATTCCCATCATTTATTATTCCATATGCAATAATTGTAATGATTTTATCAGGATTTATATTTAATCCTATTTACAAATTATATGCTAAATTTAGAATATCAAAAATAAAAGATCATAATTATGGAACAGATGATTTTACTTTAGAACAAATTTGTTCTGAAAAGGGTGGAACAAGTCTTATTATCGCACTAATTATTTTTGCTATATTTATAATTGTTATGTTTAGAACATTCTATAGACTAACATTTAATAATGAGAATACTAGATACTGGACAGAAAATTCTGAAAATAGTGCAAACTGTATAAGCTTTGCAAAATCAGATTACAAATTGCTTCAAGATAATTCTGTAGTAGGAGTATTAGATGAGGCTGTATGTAATGTAAGAATAACAAACACAACAAAATCATATGATATTTATATAAAAATAAAGAATAAAGAAAAAAATACATATAGATTTATTTATTTCAAAGATAACAAAGATTCAGTCGCAATCGAAGGAATGAATACAACTCTAGAAGAATTACAAGCAAAAAATGGTAATAATACAATTACTGATGAAGAAAAAGATATGCTTAAAAGACTTCTTGAAATAAAAACAGAATATAATAAAATTCAAGAGAAATCAGTTGAAGAAGATGCCTTGATAAAATCAAAGAAAAATAAATCTGAAAAACTTAATTATATAATTACAAAAGATGAAATTCTTAGATAAGAATTTGTCATCTTTTTTTTATTGATGTATAATGAATAGTAAGATGGTTAAAAGAAAGGTTGTAATTAATCATTTAGCGCCAGGACAAATAAATGTTGACGAGGTTAGTAGATTATCGAAAGATTCGGCGGGTACTACTACGGTAAAGTGTATCGTTAGATATATTACAAAAAGTAAAATCAAAATTATAACAAAGTATATATCAACACTAATAGAAATACAGGAGGAAATATTATATGTGTGGAATCGTAGGATACGTTGGAAAAAATAGTCCTATAGAATCCTTAATTGATGGATTAAAAAAATTAGAATATAGAGGATATGATTCTAGTGGTATTGCAATAAAAGGAAATAACAATATTCAAATAATCAAAAGTACAGGAAGAATATCCAAACTAGAAGAAAAAATAAAAAACGAAAAACTTGTAAAATCAAATTTAGGTATTGCGCATACTAGATGGGCAACACATGGAGAAGCAAATGAAATAAATGCTCATCCACATAAAGTTGGAAAAGTAACAATAGTTCATAACGGAATAATAGAAAATGCTAGAGACTTAAAAAATAAATTAGTAAATGAAGAGGTAGTATTTAGAAGTGAAACAGATACAGAAGTAGCAGCAGCAGTAATAAATGCATATTACAATGGAAATCCTATAGAAGCCATAACCAAGGCAATAAGACAACTAAAAGGATCATTCGCTTTTGGTGTGATTTTTGAAGATCAGGATAAACTATATGCGGTTAGAAAAGATTCTCCACTAATTGTAGGTATTGGAGAAAATGAAAATTATATTGCTTCTGATATCGCAGCAATTATTAAATATACTGATAAATATATGTTACTTGATGATAATGAGGTAATTGAATTATCTGAAAATGAAGTAAATGTTTATAAAGATGGCGAAAAAATAGAAAAAAAAGTCGAAACATCTAAGCTATCAATAGAAGATGCAAATAAAGGTAGCTACAAGCATTTTATGTTGAAAGAAATAATGGAAGAGCCAGTAGTTTTACAACGAACACTAAATAAATATTTGAAAAAGCCTTCCAAATTATTTGATGTTTCAGAGTATGAAGAAATTCATATTGTTGCTTGTGGTTCTGCATTGTATGCTGGAATGGTAGGAAGGGTCCTACTTGAAGAAAAAGCCAATATCAGATGTATTACTGAATGTGCTAGTGAATATAGATATAAAAAAGTTATCTATGATCGAAAAACTTTGGTAATCCTAGTTTCTCAATCAGGTGAAACTGCTGATACTATCGCTGCTATGAGAAAAGCTCATGATGAGGGTATTGATACTTTGGCAATTGTAAATGTTACAACTTCAACAATTGCAAGAGAGGCAAAAAACTCAATCTTTATTGAAGCTGGACCAGAAATAGCAGTCGCAACAACAAAGGCTTATCTATTACAAGTAGCAATGTTCTCACTAATTGCTCTAAATACTGCAAAAGCTAAAGGACTTGAAAATGACTATGAGAGAATAGTGGATGAAGGAAGACATATTTCAAAATACTTAAATAAAATCTTAAATGACAAAGATATTTTTAAGGAAGTTGGAAAAGAATTAAAAGATAATAAAGATGTTTTCTATATTGGTAGAGGAATAGATTATGCCATTTGTGAAGAGGGAAGTCTAAAGTTAAAAGAGGTTTCTTATACTCATAGTGATGCCTATGAAGCAGGAGAATTGAAACATGGAACCATTTCTCTAATAGAAGATGATATGCCAGTTATTGCTATAATAACTGATGAAAAAATAAAAGATAAAACGGAATCTAATGTAATTGAAGTTGAAGCACGCCAAGCTAAAATATTTACAATTACAAATGATGATAGTATAAAAAATCATCATTTCAAATATGTTGTCGAAAAAATAAGTGATTATTTTCAACCAATACTTATTGTGCCACCTCTACAATTGATTGGCTATTATACAGCAGACTTTAGAAATCTAGATATAGATAAACCTAGAAATCTAGCTAAATCAGTTACCGTAGAGTAGTGTCAATAATAAACATTCTCAATATAATACATTGAAAGGAGAATGTTTATGTGTGGATATGCGTACCCATACCCAGTAAATCAAAACAACAATGATGGATTTAATAGTTGGTGGGCTATATTTATAGTACTAATTATTATATTCTTCTTATTCTGGGGATTTAATGGAAATAACAATAATAGATAATAGGCTATTTAAAAAGCAGGGAAAAACCTGCTTTTTATGTTATAATAATACTGACTTTGGAGTGATAATATGGAAAAGTATCAAGAAATTGAAAGAAGTATTATAAAAAGATTTAGAAAAGATATTTGGGCTAAGTTTGTAAAAGCTGTCGCAGAATATGAACTTATAAAAGAAAACGACAAAATAATGGTATGTATCAGTGGAGGAAAAGATTCATTTCTACTTGCTAAATGTATGGAGGAAATTCAAAAACATGGTAAGTTTCCATTTGACGTTCATTATGTTTGTATGAATCCTGGATATAATGAAAAGAATAAAGAATTAATTCTAGAGAATGCAAAGAAATTAAATATAGATTTAGAAATGTTTGAAAGTGATATTTTTGAAATAGTAGATGGAGTAGAGAAAAGTCCATGTTACTTATGTGCTAGAATGAGAAGAGGATGCCTATATAATAAAGCTAAAGAATTAGGATGTAATAAAATAGCTTTAGGACATCACTTTGATGATGTAATAGAAACAACTCTTTTATCAATGTTTTATGGCGCAGAAATTAAAACTATGATGCCAAAACTTCATAGTGAAAACTTTGAAGGATTAGAACTTATTAGACCAATGCATATGATAAAAGAAGAAGATATTATTGCTTGGTGTAAATATAATGATTTAACTTTCATTAATTGTGCATGTCGTTTCACAGAAAAAGCAAGTATAGATGAATCATCAAGTAAAAGAAAAGAAATGAAAAATCTAGTAAAAGAAATGAGAAAAAATAATCCAAATGTAGACTATAATATTTATAAAGCACTTGATAATGTTAACTTAAATTGTGTTATAGGTACTAAAAAAGATGGAGAATATGAAAGTTTCTTAGGACATTATGAATAAAAAAAAGAGGTATATAAAATGAAAAATGTAATAATAATTCATAGTTATAATGGGGATACAAAAGAATCATTTGCCCCAAGTATAGAAAAAACTTGTAGAGAAAAAAATATAGATTATTATTTTCCAAACTTTCCAACAAGAAGTGAGGCTACATATGGAGCATGGGAAAAAGTATTAGATGAATATAGAGATAAAGGAATCCTAAATGAGGATTCAATAATTATAGCTCATAGTTTAGGAACTCAGTTCATTATAAAATATCTTGCAAGAAATAATATTAGTATTGATACTTATATTAGTGTCGCAGGATTTGTTGATTTCAAAGGTAGGGAAGATTTAGAAAGAATATTAATTCCATTCGCACCTACAGAAGAAGAGTTTCTAAAATGTACTGAACTTATAAATAATAGATATTCAGTATATAGTGATAATGATGAATTAAATGGTGTTGAAAAACTAGAAGGATATGCTGATAAACTTTCTGCGGAGAAGGTACTTATTGAGGGTGCAGGACATTTTAATCCAAAATCAGGAGTAGAAGAAATCGAAGAAATAAATAAGATTATAACAAAACAAAAAAACTATTCTAAATAGGTTGTAAAATAGTAAAAAGTACATTACAATAGTAAGTCAATAAAAG
>CACXJP010000070.1 GCA_902768065.1 uncultured Erysipelotrichaceae bacterium | reverse complement strand
TAGATATTTCTATATCATTACTTTTAGCACTAACATTAAATATCGTAATTATAGCTACAAATAATACAACAATAAAACTTATAAATTTCTTCATATATATTCTCCTACTACTATTATTTACATTTTATCATTCATTTATTAATAATACAAGAGTGCTATGCACTTTACTTAAGGATTTCACTACTCTCAAAGTAATAAACTGATCCATTTAGTCCAAATGAATACTTTATTGTAGTAGTATTATTATACTTTGATAAATCAATTTTTTCTTCTAAATTTGATACTGTTTTTGTATCTACTAAAATTGTTTTATTATTATCTTTATAAATATCAATTTTATAGGTATTATCTGGATTCTTTGTTTGAGTTATATAAACAACTTTTTCTTCTAGATAAAGTTTATTTTTTGCATCTGAATAAGCTTTTACTAGTTCTCCTTCAATATTGTTTGTAATATCTTCTTTTTTGATATCTGCTTGGAAAGTTGTAAATGTTGTTTCAAAGCCTCCTCTGTTTTCACTATATTTCATATTTCCTACATTCATTCCATTTATTCTAAATGAGAATGGATATGATATAGTTAAATCATTTTTATATTTAACGTTTGGCCCGAAGAATAATTGCATATATTTTTTTATCTTTCTATCCGTTATTAGATACACTTTATTTTTTTCTGCATTTATTTCACCTGTAAATTCAAAGTCATCTACTTGAGCAAATTGTAATGCATAATAGAATTTTTCTTCATTAGAAAAATTATCAAGGACCACCTTATCTTCTTTAGCAAATTTATCATTTCTTAGTCCTTTTGTTCCATATGTTACATATTGATATAATATCTGAACATTTTCATTTTTTAAATCTACAGAATAATCAATTACTTCTGGTGGTTGTTCCCTATTAAATATTAAATTACTTACTATAAATGTTGTTAGACCAATTAGAATTGAGACAATTACAACTATAATGATAGCTATTTTTCTTTTCTTTTTTAATCTATTTAATACAACTTCACTATTTTGTTCTTCAACATTATCTCCTATTTTAAATTCATCCATATTATCTTCTCCTAATCTAATTCTTTAACTAAATACCATTGTTGATAATAATTTATTTTTGTTCCACAATATTTACATTCTTTATCTCTTATTTTTATTGATGAATTACAATTATGACATTTTATTTCATTAACTCCTGGATTAAGGGTTTCTTCTTGTCTTGCCCAAACCATTCTATATGATTTGACATCTAATTTAGATTTTATTTTTCCATTGTCATATCTTACAATTCTTATCTCGATAGATACATCTACATATAATTTATTATCTTTTTCAATATCTTTAAACTCTACATAGTCAATTATATCAAAATCAATTATATCTTTATATTTTTCTGAATAATATAATTCTCTTAACTCATATAATAAATTATTATAGAATGTTGTTTTATCTAATTTTTTTGTTTCTAATCTTGACCAAAACTCTTGTTGTCTTTTATTTTGACGTTCTTTTTTTCTTCTTACACCTGGTAATAAAATCATAGCATCTACATAATAGAAAAAATAAAATAATAATAAACTTATTAATATGGTTCCAACTGCTATTTTTAACATATCAAAGAAATAAAATGTTCTACTTGTATTTACTATATATACTGAAGTTATTATGAATGAAACTATAAGGTCAAATATATATGTTTTTATAATATATGATTTATCTTTTGTAACTAAATCATAAAAGTATTTACTTCCTAAATCTTTGTTTGTATATTCCAAATTAAAGTTTGTATGACAATATGGACAATATCCACTATTATCATCTACATTAGATGTAGCTCCACAGTTACCACATTTTACTTCTTTTGATTCATTAAATTCATATGTGTATAGAATTCTTGAATCAAATATATTTTCTTTTTTTAATAATACTCCCTTGTAATAATCTTTTTCTAAAATTATTCCTTGTTTAATATTATCATTTTTTGAACCATCTGTATTTCTTTCTAATAATTGATGGTCTGATTGATATTTAGTTTTTATATTTAATCCATATTCTTTCAATCTATTTGTTTGAGCTTCTTCTACTACCATATTAACCTCCTAGTGATTATTATTGTTATTATTATTGTTATTGTTATTATTATTGTTATTGTTTGATGAACCTCCACTATAACTACTATAGCTTCCTCCACCACCATAACCTCCATAAGAGTGGTAAGGTCTATATGTAGGAGTTATACTTATTGTATTTTGTGTTACTACCATTGCATCTACAGAAGTAGATTTATCAACACTATATTTTTTTACTTGATTACCTTTAGCATCTATAAATTGAATAGAGGTATTCAAACAATCTATTTTGTTATTTGGATCCAACATAATAAAATCATATGCATCATCTATAAAACTTTGAGATACATTATAATAATTAGATATGCGTAAAACATTACTTACTGCTTTTATCTCATTATAAGTTTCAGGATTCTTCTTTATCATTTTCTTTCCCTCCAATCAAATAAAATTCTATATTTTGAAATGGCAAATTAATTGCATCAATATGATAATAAGCATTATTTTTTTGCTTAGTGTAATGATAATCTCTTAATGCTGATGTTGTGAAGAAAAGATTATTAGGATTATCTATTGATAAATACTTATAATATTCTTTTATTATATTTGTAATATTTACTTTAAAATAACCTTCTTTATCACTTTCATTTTTTTCTAGGACACCTTTATATATTTGATGTGTCATAATATGTGCTTGTTTAGTTCTCTTTTCATCACCGTAGCATATTGTATCTCCACTTAAAAGCATCATATATAATGAATTATTATTTGGATAATCGCTTAGTTCATCTAGTAAATTATCTTTTATATATAATTCTATATTTGTTTTATCATGAAAATAAACTATTTCTCTACTTCTTTTTATTATTTGTGATTCTAATTTATATTCTTCATTATCTACTTTTAATATAAAACAATTAGGATCATAGATATATTTTAGTTTAGGATCTTCTTCTATTAGATCAATTAATTCTTTATGTTCATTTATACTTGTTCTTGGATAATAATCTCTAATTCTATCTTCATGCATTTTAGATATGTAATGATAGACTGATTCCTCATTAAATATATCTTTTTCATAATTCCAATCTTTATATAGCTCTTGTTGGAGTTTACATGTATAAGATTTATTTGTTTTATATGTATTTTTTACAAATGGGCATCCTGTTTTACATAGATACAAATACTTGCATTTACTGCATTCATCATTGAAAGGAAGCTTGTTATGAGCTTCTAGTATTTTATTGAATGCTGTTTCTAAGATTTCTTCTGGGGTGTTTTTATAAATATTACCATAATAGAAATCTTTGTTCTTTTGTCCTCTTACACATGAATAGATATCTCCATTCTTTTCTAATAAGAAGAACTTTTCTCCACAATTATCACAGTTTGTACAATATCCTGGACCAAATTCTGCGAACCAAGCAGTATTTAATCCTTCTTCTAGATTTGTTCCAGTAAAGTTTTCTTTCATTTTATTATATAATTCTACTTGTTCTTCTTCTGTAATGTGATGTAGTATTCCATTAGAATTATAATCAAAACCAATCATAAAATTAAAATCATTCATATCTAAGCAAGTGTTTTCATCTAAATATTTTATATCTTTTACAATCTCATCTAGATCAAAATGTTCCTTGAAGATAGTTGCAGATACTTTCTTTTTATTTGGGATACCTTCTAGTAGTTTTATGTTTTCTAGTATTTTATCTAACGTTTTTTTATTTCCTTTTGTAACTCTATATTTATCATGTATTTTTAATGGTAAATCTAGGCTTCCACTAATTGATACATTAAATTCTTTTATTGTATCTAGGTGTTTTTCTAAGTCAAATAGATTTGTTTTTATATGAGGGGACCCTATAGTAAATCCATTTGATTCTATTAGCATTCTATTCTTATCATAATAGTTTGCAATATATGAAACAATATCTCTAAAGTCTTCTTTTGATAAGGTTGTTACTTCTCCACCATGAAGTGAAATATTAAATGGAATAATATTACTATTAAAGAATTTATCTATGGCATATTCTAGTGTATCTATCGGTTTAATTCTATTCCATTCATCTTTTGTATTTTCTTCTAAATAACAATACTTGCAAGCCATATTACAAGCCATTGTTGGAACATATAAAAGATGAATAAATTTATACTTATTGTTATTCATTACCAATCAGCTCCAGTGTTAATATCTATTGGGTTTAAGCAATCAGATTCATAATATGCTACTTTTGCAGATGTCTCTTTAAATGCTTTTGAATCTACATATGCACTCTGTGAGATACATATGGTATCTATTGCTGTTCCTCTAAATGCAGATGATCTTATTTCATTAGCTGATCTAGGTATTGTGACATTTTTTAAACTACGACAATATCTAAATGCTGAACCGCCTATTCTTGTTACTCCTTCTGGTATAGTAACATTATCTAATGAAGAACAATTTTCAAATGTCGATCCATGTATTTCTGTTAATTTTTGTGATAAACTAATATATTCTAGATTATAACAATCCATAAATGATTCTCCACCAATATCTTCTACTGAACCAGGAATAATAATACTTTTTAGACTTCTACAATTCTTGAATGACTCCCCACCTATTGTTTTTAAGTTCCCAGGTAAATGTATTGTTTCCAAATTTTGACAATTTGCAAATGCACCACCATCTATTTCTTCTACTGAATCAGGAACTACTATTCTTTTTAGATTATAACAATCTTTAAACATTGAGCCACTTATTCTTTTTAAACTATTTGATAGTTTTACTTTTTCTAGACTAGAGCAGCCTTCAAAAGCTCCTCCTCTAATTTCAATTACTGAGTCTGCTATTTCTATCTCTTTTAATGTTTTTACGTTTTTAAAGACATCTCCTCTTATTCCAACAACAGGTTCATTTTTATATGTTGAAGGTACAACTGCTTTATCACTTCCTGATATTATTCCTAATGTATAATATCTTAAATTATAACCATTATCTACTTTTTCATAAATATAATGTGGTGTTGCAAATAAAGCTAATGATATTAATAATCCTGAAATAAATATTAGTATTCTAGCTATTATATATGTATGTTTTGTATTTGATGCAGATAAAGTACTTGCTACAATATAACTTATTTTTTCATTTGGTCGTAATTTTACTTGATTAGTTATATAAGTTCTAATATCATTTTTATTTATCATCTTAAAATATACAACTAAAGCAACAACAATCATAAACGTTAAGAAGCCAAGATTTGTGTGAAAAGATGCATATATAGTATTTATAATCAATATTATTATAGCAAGAATAACAGTCATAACTACTTTACGTCTTTCTATGGCAGGTAATGACTTTTTTTTGTAGTCAGGAATTTTTGCTAGTTCACTATCAACAATTCCTTGAACCATTGGCATTTCACTAGAATTAAATAAAAAGGCATGATATTCACCTTTATTTAGGGGAACACCCATTTTGGCATTTGGTTCTCCTTGCATTGATTGTAATGAAGCTCCACAGCCAATACAATACTTATATGTTTTTTCAAATTTTGTATGGCATATTGGACAATAATCTGGTATAACCATTTCCTTTGTCTCTTCTACTACTGTAGTTTGTGTATTTCTTAATATTGTTCCACATGCTGGACATTTTGTATTTGCAGCATTTAGTTCCTTTTTGCATTTTGGACATATTATAACTTCTTTGTTTACAACAACTTGTGTTGTTGTAGTTGTATTATTATCAGCCATATACTACACTCCTATACTCATATAATATAAGTATATAATAAAAAGATATTTTTTTAAATAAAAAAAGACTTAGTTTCTTCTTTTACTAAGTCTTTTTGATATATCATTTAAACTATCACTTATATTATTTTCTTTAAACCATTCTTTACATTTCTTTGCTACTTCTCCATATCCATATGACATTGATGAATAAATAAAAATATCATATAATTCTTCATTTAATTCTTCTACATATTTACGTAGATCTCTCATAATGAAATTTTTATTTACTGTTCTTCTTATAGCTTCCATATAAAAATCAAATTCTTTTTTAAATTCCTCATTATGTGGAACAATTCTTTTAGCCATTTTATTTGTTGGAGCAGGATATTCATCAAACTCTTCCATATCACGGACAAAATCCTCAACTTCCATTGATTCATAATCTAATACTGTGATTTTATTTGCTAGATACATATTTCTTATATCGATTTTTGAATAATTCTTTTTGGATTCTATTTTTGTTCCTTCAGATATAGCTGCTTCTACAAATACTTGATAGGGTTGTTTCCAATAACTATAATTAATACCTTTTCCTTCACTTTTATAATCTTTAAAAATCATTGTTGTTGGTATTGTATAAAAACTTGTATATTTCTTATTCCTAATCTTTGAAATATAAGCTAAGAAGTCT
>CACXJP010000069.1 GCA_902768065.1 uncultured Erysipelotrichaceae bacterium | reverse complement strand
GTGAAGAGTACTTTTTACTGCAGCAGTTGCAGCCTTAATTAAACCCATAAAATTCTCCTTTATCTAATTAATTTTTATAACTTTATTATACAATAATTTATTATCAAAATAAAGTTTTTTATTTTATTAAATCATTTTATCATAATCACAAGCAATATTTAAAGACGATTCTTTTATATTATCATTTAAACTATATTTAAAACGATTACTATTTGAAGTTACTTTAACAAGTATAATAACTATGATAAATGATAAGGCAAAAGAAATAACCAATAATTCAAATAACGGAATAGTAGGAACATTACCTCCTCCTCCAATATGAGGTTTATTATTTTGTTTTTGAACATAAAGGCCATTAACTATTTTTACAAAGTTAAAACAAGCTTCATAATAATTACCCTTAACAACTGAATTCTTATATAAGTATTCCAATGTAGAATTAACCGCAAGATCATCATATATATTGAACAAAAAACTACCTTTAGGAGCACAATTCCCCATAAAAATTTCAGGATCGTTTTCTCTAATATGAATAACAAAGATTACTCCTTCTAACTTGAAATCATTGTAATCATAAAAGTCATATGCATATTGTGATACATCTTTTCCAGCTAGGTCATTAACAGTAACAACAACAGCATCGTAATTTGATGTTTTATTGTATTCAAGTACTTTCTCATATATTGACTTTTTCTGTTCAGGTTCTAATACATTAGCAAAATCATATACTTTTTCATCAGCATTAACTGAAGGTGTACTCATAATATCATTATAATTACTACTATCAGCTACAACATCACTAGGTATTCTTAAATTATCGCTTGTTCTAGTATATGTTTCAGTACTAGCATAACAATTAATATTAAATAAAAAGAATAATATAAAAACTGTTACTAAATAATTAATACATTTCTTCATAACCCCTCCTATATTACATTCAAAATAAGAAAAATAATCATAAAAATAAATATAAATATAATAATTGAAATAATAACAACACCTATCTTACTTATTTCAGACTCTAAATAACTATTTCCATTCTGACCATTCATTAAGAATAAGTTATTCTTATCTTTATTTGTAATATATGCAGCATAAGCTGGTAAAAAAATCTTCATTTCTGAAATAGTATCTACTATAGTATTATTTTCTTTTATCTTTTTTAAATCATGATTAATTCTTTCTCTAACTATATTTACAGCCTGCTTCCTTATTTCATTAAAAACAACTTCATCATAATTCTTAATATCATCTTTAATAAAACTTAATGACTTATCAGATAATAAATTATTATCAAATATTAAAGCATTTTTATAATCATATTCACTCATAACTTTTATCTTCTTGTGATCAATTTTAGAAGATAGAGAGAAGACTATATTTTCAAATTCCACGCTTAGTGTATTACCAACCTCATATCTCAATAATTTCTTTGTTGTTCTATCATTATCAGCTGCATAAAAAATTACTTGTCCACCCACTTTACAACTCTTTACCAAGACAGGACAATAAACTTTTCTAATACTTGAAGATACATGTTTTTTTCTAAATGCTAATGGAATAAATATTTTCCATCTAACTGATTTTTTATATTCTTTAATAGCATCATCAATAGTCTTATCAAATGGCAAATAATAATAATTATCAGTACTTAATTCATCTGTTCCAGAACTGGTCTCACAACCACATAATATACAACTACTTTCACTACCAGAGTTATAATACATAATTCCACATTTAGGGCATGTATGTTCTTTAACAAAATAATCATTTTCTTCATAATTATGAGAAGATCCACCTATATCAGATAATAAATACTCACCATCAGAATTACTATTACCAACCACTTCTTCTTTTTTTTCAGAAACAACTTCTTGATTTTCAACAACTTCAGTTTTTTCTATATTTTCTACATTATTGGTACTATCATCAAAAAACCTACTCTTCATAGTATCACATCCTAAAAAAATTATATCAAACTATTTAATATCTAACAATATTATTACATGTAAATAAATGTCCAAATACCTCTCTAACCGCACTACCACAATAAGCACAGGATTTCTCACCTAGACTCTTTATTGGACTACCACAATTTGGACAGTTAATTCCAAAAGCCTTTAAATCTGCTGGAACCTTATCCATATCAATAACATATATAAATTCAGTTTTAATTCTATCCTGTGTTTTAACACTCTTTCCATTAATAACTAAATTATATTCAAAACTAGTACCAAATGTGATTGTTGCAACACCTCTATCATTCGTGTATCTAGCTACAGCTGTATTATGTATTTTAAAATTATCAAATCTTACATCCTTTCCCTTATAGTCATTAATTAAATCATCTGTAAAACTCTTTATTTTTCCTTTTAATCCAGTTGAGTTTTTCTTTTCAATAGCATTATAAGAATCAAGTATTATTTTCTCCGCCTGACTTTTAATTTCATTAATATTTATACTTGGAAAATCTCTTTTTATATTTTCTAGATATATACTATCCATACTTGACAAAGACTTAGGAACCTCTTGATCTTCTAATTTAGCTTCCTGAATAACCTCACCCAAACTCATACCTGCAAAACCTGCATCATCAAGAAATCTTCTTGCCCTTATTTTTAAATAAGCAAAAACACCTAGAATAGTAACAATTAACAAAATAAAAACTATAATCAAAGCAATTATTAAAATATACATCTAATTCCTCCCTACAAACAAAGTATTTCTCTTTTTTTTAAATAAGCATCAACTTCATTAAATATATCACTAAAAATATCACTATTTAATTTACTATAAAACTTTTCAATATTCTTAATAAACTCTTTTATTATAACGTTATTATTTATATCAAAGGCATATGCAAATGACAATGCTATCTCATTATTAACATTATTCCTATTGATTCTTTCAACAACTCTATGTGATTTAATATCATCCAGAACACTTTTACTAATAGACTCATCAGAAACATTAAATTTAACATCATCTAAAAAAGCATAAATATAAATAATATCTAACTTATCAACATCCCTAATTAATTTTGCAAATTTCATAATTCTTTCATCATCAATAATTGGAATAGTTAACTTATTATGATTTTCAATAGCAAACCTGATTAATTCATAATCTTTTTCATTCTTCCAAAAGTCTTTTATTAACCCTTTTTCAAATAATAAAAACACACCATAATCAGCATGATCCATATTATTACTATCATCATAAGAATTATAATTTTTTATTTGTTCAAATCTACCTATATCATGAAGTAGACCAATAGTCTCAGCTAATAATACCTCTTCATCACTAAAATGTAATAACTTAGCATATTTTTTTGATAAATCAGCAACTCTATATGAATGATTATATTTTAGTTGAATATCCTTATCATCTAAATCAAAAGTACCAACATATTTATCAAAAGCATCATTCACTATCATCATCTCCCATTATCATAATAAGTATAACATATTAAACCAAAAGAAAAAAGAAAAGTATATTACTTCTCTTTTGGTTTAATTACATCTTTTCCACCCATATATGGTTGTAAAGCTTTAGGAATTTTAATACTTCCATCTTCTTGATAATTATTTTCAATTAATGCAATTAATCCACGTGGAGTTGCAACAACAGTATTATTTAAAGTATGTAAATAGTATGTTCCTTTTTCACCTTTAGCTCTAATTCCTAAACGTCTTGCTTGAGCATCTCCCAAAGTAGAACAACTTCCTACCTCAAAGTATTTCTTTTGTCTTGGACTCCAAGCTTCAATATCACAAGATTTAACTTTTAAATCAGCTAAATCACCACTACAACATTCAAGTTGTCTTACGGGAATATCAAAGTTTCTAAATATATCAACAGTAAGTTTCCACATCTTTTCATACCATTCCATAGATTCTTCAGGTTCACAAATAACAATCATTTCCTGTTTTTCAAATTGATGTACTCTATATAGTCCTCTTTCCTCAAGACCATGAGAACCGCCCTCTTTTCTAAAACAAGGAGAGTAACTTGTCATACTTATAGGAAGTTCTTCCTTTTTAACAATTTGTCCTTTAAACTTACCAATCATAGAATGTTCAGATGTACCAATTAAATATAAATCTTCACCTTCAATTTTATACATCATAGCTTCCATTTCAGGGAAAGACATAACTCCTGTTACAACATCACTATGAATCATAAATGGAGGAATAGCATATGTAAATCCATTATCAATCATAAAGTCTCTTGCATACGCAATCATTGCCTCATGAAGCCTTGCAATATCACCTAATAAGTAATAAAAACCTTGTCCACTAGTTCTACCTGCTGCATCTTTATCCATTCCATTTACAGATTCAATTATATCTGCATGATATGGAATCTCATAATCTGGAACAACTGGATCACCAAATTTTTGAACCTCTACATTCTCACTATCATCTTTTCCAATTGGAACAGATTTATCCATTATTTGTGGAATAACCATCATCTTTTCTTTTATTTGAGCATTTAATTCTTCTTGCTCTTTTTCAAGATCAGTTATTTCCTCTGCAGATTTAGCAATAGTCTTCTTTATCTCTTCTGCTTCATCTTTTTTTCCATCTTTCATTAATTTTCCAATTTCACCACTAAGCTTATTCTTTTCAGCCTTCAAACCATCAACCTTAACTTGTACTTCACGAACCCTTTTATCAAGTTCAAAAACCTCATCTACTAATGGTAACTTTTCATCTTGAAATTTCTTTTTAATATTTTCCTTTACCAAATCTCTATCTTCTCTAATTAATTTAATATCTATCATATTATAATCTCCTTTTCTATTTTATTTCTTCAAATCTATACTTTTGTTTTACATCTGGATATTTTTTATGATCAACCTCCGACAGAAACATCGAAAGAGGTCTCGCATATATTCCATCTTGATGTCCACCTTTATCTTTTACTTCATCACTATTACATACATAAATAACCAAATCTTCACCAGTCTCACTGTGTTTGGCCAAAGTAATAACATATGCCTTAAAACCTTTAAAATGTCTGTAAATAGTATTTGGTTTTATCACTCTCATAAACAAACCTCCTTAAAATATGGTCAATAATAACAAAAAAAGATGATACCAAAGGAGTGCTTAAAGCACGGTACCATCCTTACTTTCTCTTAATTAAATAACGGTATTACCCGAGGCATACAACCTATCTATAGAGTAGATAAATAAGCATTTAATATCGTTTTCACCAACCACGAATTCTCTACAATTAAATAATCTTATTATTAGTTCTAATCATCGACCTGTTTAAATTATAATATTTTTTTTTAAAATATGCAAGTTTTCTATGTTTTTTAATCCCATCCAAATATTTCTTTTACTTCGTTGTATTTATTCTTTAGAAAATCATCAACATAATTTAAAATTGATTTATCAAGAATAATTAACACTATAGATCCTATTATAAAAAACAAACAAACAAATATAAAAATCTTCTTAATTTTAAAACAATAAGCATAATCATCATCAGAAATCATCTTTGTATTATCAAACATTGATTCTCCAAAAGAAATAATTAATATCATGATTATAGGCAAAATTACTGTAAGAATTCCACTCTTACCAAATTTAACTCCCAATTTATATAATAATACAATTAAATATATTTCTCCAACTATTGGAACAAAAGATAACAACCAAACATATTTATTATTAAATACTCTTTTAGATATCAACATCAAATTATATATAGGGATTAAAGCCTTCCACCAAGAAAAGCCTAACTTAACAAAAATAAGCTCATATGCAAAAATATAAATAAACGATACAGAAATACCTATAACATTATATACAATATTAGATTTCAATACTTCTTCAATAGATCCTAGAGCATTATAGTATGCAAAAAAAGTGAAAAGAATTACAACTAAGTAAAGAATTATATTTACAATAAAACATGACTTAAAACTCTTTCTAAGAGAAACATAATTATTAATACTATTAATATTCCCATCTTTTATATATACATTTCCTTCATAGAAAGAATAATTTTCCTTAGCATCACTCACATATTTAACCATCCCCTTATTATCAGGATGATCTATATTAAGATTTCCACATTTCATACAGTATCTAGAATTATTCTTCATTTCACTTCCACATCTAGGACAATAAATTGTATAACTTCCTCTATCTTCCATACTATCACCATTCTAATTTCATTATAAAATAAATATTTAAAAAAAACAATAAAAAAGAAGCTACTATCTAGCTTCAACTATTATTTTTATGGCAGTTCTTTCCTCATTACCAATTGTAATATCTTGAAATGCCGGAATACATATTAAATTAACTCCCATGGGAGCACTGCCATTCTCTCTAAAAACATTTGCAATAGCCCCAGCTACACTATTTGGATTAGATTTACTACTTACTTTTAACATTTCCATAATTATAATATCCTCGCTTTCTAATCTATAATATGCATTAAAAAAAAGATTAGAACAATAATTCTAATCCTTTGTAGTATACTTTTTAATCATTTTAAGAACCTGTTTATATCCATCCTCATTTAAATATATTCCATTACTTGTAAATTTTTCATCTAATTTACCATCATTTTCAAGCATAGAGTATAAATCAATATATACAACATCTTTTCTATTGGCTAAATCTTTTAATTTCGAATTTAATTCCTTTATATCTTCATTATCAAGATCTTTATTAAAAAATTCCTCATCAAAATCTTTGGCATCCCTATTAATAGGAATCAATGATTCAATACAAATATCAGCATAAGATCTTTTTTCTTGTATTAAATCAATTATCTTCTCATAATTTTCAACAATTTCTTCAATACTTTTTTTATCATTCAAATCATTTATGCCAATTTGTAAGAAAACAATTGATGGATTGTATTTATAAATATAACCACCCATATCATCTACTAATTTAGATGTAGTTAATTTTTTATCTGCTCTCTTAACATAGTGATAATCAAGATCATATTCATCTAAATCAAATTTATCAGTATAAAAATCTCCGACCAACAAGAAATTGTCATCAATTTCTTTTTTGGTATTTATATTATCAGTTTTTTCAACAGTATTATCTTTATTAGTTTTTGTAGTATTATTTTCAAAAATATGGTTACTCTTAATAAAATTTACTAAATAAACAACCAATAGAATTATACATGTGATTAAAGCAATACCAAATAAAAATCTTTTTATTGTATTTAAATATTTAATTTTTACTGAGTTATCTTTAAGAATTTTTTCCTTAACTTTTTTCGTGTCTTTTTTTGATTGTCTCTCAACACGCCCCTCAAGAAAACTAGTATCAAGAGAATCTGAATCATTCAATCTAACCTCATCAACTCTAATTCTAGTAGTTACATCAAAGTTCTTATTAGCATTATCATTTTTCCTTTTTACGGTTCTCTTAGGAGTACTATAAGGTTTACTTTTTCTAACTGACATAATATCAACCTCTTTCCAACCACTTTCAATTATAACATAAAAATTCATTAATTATATAGTTATATTCCAAATAATAAACTAATTATGTTCTTATTTACAAATTTTGCAATACTTATTTTATTTACATCACAATCAACAGAAATACCCTCTTCACCTAATATTTGGTTTCCACTTTTAACAATTATCTTACCAATTACATTTCCCTTCTTTAAAGGAAATTTATAATCTTTATACTCAATTTTATAATCATACTTATTCTTATCAATCACATCTTCTAATATACATAAATCATTTTTTAATACAACATCAACACCATTAACATCAATTCTATCATTTTTTATATTATCTACAACATCCCCTTTCTTCTTTAAACAATTCAATTTAACATTATTATATCCATAATCCAACATTTCAATCATTTCTTGATTTCTTACTTTACTATTATTCTCTCCCAAAACAATTCCAATTAGTCTTAAATTACCTCTACTAGCAGATGCCGCTAAACAATATCCTGCATTATCAGTATGACCTGTCTTTAATCCATCCGCACCATCATAAAAATTAATAAGTTTATTTGTATTAACTAACCAAAACTTTCTATCTGTATTTTCTCTTAAATAATCTTCATATATTGAAGAGAACTTAAGAATATCAGGATGATTAAGTATTAACTCTCTAGCAACAATCGCTAAATCATAACTAGATGAATAATGACCTTTTTCATCTAGTCCTGTACAATTTATAAAATG
>CACXJP010000068.1 GCA_902768065.1 uncultured Erysipelotrichaceae bacterium | reverse complement strand
TAAAACAATAGGAGAACATTGTGGAGACAATGATACAGAATATTCCCAAACAGCATGCGGATTTGTAGTAGAATTTGCAGATATTGTGGAACAAAGAGCAATGAATTCAACTGATACAAATGTAGGAGGATGGCCAGCAACAGAGATGAGGACATATTTAAATGGAACATTCTATAATAGTTTACCAAGTGATTTACAAGCAGTAATCAAATCAACAAGAGTAATATCAGGACATGGATTAAATGATACAACAAACTTTACAACAACAGATAAATTATATTTACTATCATCAGAAGAAGTATATGGAACTGATGATGGACAATATCATTTCTTTGACACAGCATATGGAACGTCACATCAATTAGAGTATTATAGTAATAATGGAGTAACTTATTCAACAAGTAGTTGGAATGGAACAAATCTAGATAAAGCAATCAAACAATATAATTCCTCAAACACATGGTGGTGGTGGCGCCCGGCCACTTATGATACTAGTTATTGTTTTGCCGCTGTCAATATTGATGGTAATTGGGATACCGATTTTGCCGCTACTGCTCTCGGTGTCGCCCCAGCTTTCCGAATCGGGTAATATTGATTTTTTTAAGGAAATATGTTATAATATATAGCGTCAAAAGGGAGTAGTTCCAAGAATCACATTCGTCATCACGTATAAAACCGGATGTGATAATATTAATAAATATTGAACGAGACTTTTGTATACTTTGTATACGGAAGTCTCTTTTTGTATACAAAGAAAAATATAAATAATTTGAGAGGGGAGATGGAAAGAATGAAAGAAAAAGGAATAAAGGCTATATATAGTCTAGCAAGAAAAGGATATAACTTAGGAGAATTATTATCTATATATAATGAATTAGAAAATAAAGGTATTAATGAAGATGAAATAACAGAAGAATTATTATTACATGAGTTAGAAAAACAAAAGTATCATATTACAAAAGTGATGGATAGAGATACGTATAACTTATATTATAGTAAAAGATATGATTTTACTCATCCAAAATATGGATTAGTATATCCAATATCTAAAATTGATGAGGAAGGCAAAGTATCAATTATTCTAGAAAATAATGAAATAGTAAAAGTTGATTATCAAACATTAACTCCAGTAGTAGAGCCATCAAAATTACATAGAATGATGTTTCAAGCAATAATTCCTAAGTATTTTTCTCAACCAGGAAGAATTGATAGAGCAGGAATATATGATATCTTAAGAATTTATGGAGAAGATTCAAAATTATTAAGTAGTTTAGGAATAATTCTTGCACCTATATATAATGAGGAAGTATTAAAAATTATCAATAAAAGACATTATAAAGAAAAATGGGAAGAAACAGAAACTTCTTTATATCCAAAAGATAAGAATATAACAGAAGAATTAAAAGTAGGATTAGATAATATCCATGAAGATATTAATAATGATGAACCAGTAGAAAATATTAGAGAAAGTGTTGGAGAAAAAGAAGTTCCAATAATACCTAAATATATTTGTATAAATGGTTCATTAAGTCAAAAAGATGTTGATAGATTAGTAGCTAAGTTAGAAGAAGATTTAACACTATTAGAGTTAATTGGAATTATATCTAATCCTAATTATAGAGGATCTAGTAAAAATACCAGTACAAACAAAAAATAAATAATTAATAAAAAAAAGGAGGGATGAAAATGGAAATATATGAATTAATAGAAAAATTAGGAAAACAAGGATATAGTAAAAAAGAGTTATCAATAGTATACTTTGATGCCAAGATAAATAAAAAGATGAAAAACAGTGAAATTACTGAAGAATATTTAATAAGTAATTTATGTAGAGCAGGAGATATAAAAGCAAAAGTTGATTCAAAAACTATAGATGAACATATAAATAAACAACTAGATTTTATAAGTCTTACACATGGTATTGTTTTTGTCTATGAAATAGATAAAAATAAAAAGAAAGCATGGTGTATAAATGATAAAAATAGAGTAGTAATTCTAGATTATGAAAGTCTAATACCATTACTAGTAAAATCTGACTTGTATAAAGAAGTAATGGAATCACCAATATCTAGATATATAACAACAGATGACAGATTATCTAGAAAAGAAATATATTATAGATTAAGAATGTATGGAACAACAAAAGATGTTATGGATAGATGTAATATCATTGAAAATCCTGAATATATAGAACAGAAAAAGAAGAAAAAAGAATCAATAAAAGTAGAAACAGAACCAGAAGAAATATCTGATAATACAAATATGATACCTAAATATATATGTATCAATGGAATGTTTTCTCAAAATCAAGTTAATTATATTGTAAAAAAGGTTGAAGAAGACTTAACACTACTAGAAACAATAGGAATAATAGAAAATCCAAAATATAAAGATTCTTCAAAGGATTCTAAGAAATTAATAAAAAAATAGTATTATAATATCTATCTAGTAATAATAGAAAACTATTCTTTTAAAAGAATTGTTTTTATGTTATAATTATACTGCTAATAAGGAGATGTTTATATGTATATGTACCATTATGGAATTGAATATATATTAATTGGAATATCAATCCTAATTACATTAGGAGCACAGTTCTTTATTAATGCTAAATATAAAAAAACAAAGCAATTACCAGTAAAAAAATATATAACAGGATATGAAGTTGCTAGAAAGATATTAGATAAGCATGATTTAAAAAATATTGATGTAGTAGAAACAGGGGGAATCTTAAGTGATCACTATGATTCAAGCAAAAAAATAGTAAGATTATCTCCAGATATCTATAGTAAGGCAACTATAGCATCAGTATCAGTAGCAGCTCATGAATGTGGACATGCTATTCAAGATAAAAAGAATTATATATTTTTAAGACTAAGAAATACTATTATTCCTTTAGTAAATATTTCAAGTAAACTAGGATATATTGCAATATTAATAGGATTATTTTCAAGAGCAACAGGATTCTTAAAAATAGGTATTATTTTCGAATTAGTAATCTTATTATTTCAATTAATAACATTACCCGTAGAGTTTAATGCATCAAGAAGAGGATTGAATGAATTAAAAGAGTTAGATATAGTAGATGATAATGAATTAAAACAAAGCAAAGGGATGCTTAAAGCAGCAGCTTTAACATATGTTGCTTCAGTTGCAACATCATTATTAGAAATATTTAGATTATTAATGATATTAAATAGAAGGAGGTAAATATGATTAAAATTGTAAATAATGAACAACAAGCAAATTGTATTACTCATAGTGGTACAATGCATGCAGATGAAGTATTTTCAACCGCCTTTCTTGAAATGTACTTAAAAGACGTAAGAATATATAGAACAAACTATATAGATAATAGTAAAGTACAAGAAAATACAATTATATATGATGTTGGTAGAGGTAAATATGATCATCATCAACCAGAAGCAGCCAAAAGAGAAAATGATATTACATACTGTTCATTTGGATTATTATGGAAAGAGTATGGAAAAGAATTTTTAAAAAATTATGATATTAAATATGTAGATGAAGTATGGAATGGTATTGATAAAGATTTAGTAGAATATATAGATGCTGATGATAATGGTCAATTTCCTAAAATAGAAGCTCCATATAAAGTAAAAACATTACCAGGAATCATAAAACTATTTAATCCAAGCTATGATTCTGGAGAAGATGAATCTGAACAATTCCTAGCAGCTTGCGAAGTTGCAAAAGCAATATTTAAAGAAGAAATACTATATATAAATGGTAAAGTAATTGCAGAAGAAGAGTTAAAAGAAGAATTAAAAGATATTACAGATGAAAAATATGTAATATTAGATAAATTTCTTCCATATGAAGACACTATTCTAGGTGATGAAAAATATAATAATTTACTATTTGTAGCATATCCATCAAATAGAGGAGGATATGCCATAAAAGTAATTCCAAAGAGTACTGAAGATAAAACAGCAAGACAGAGTTTTCCAGAAGAATGGGCAGGACTTGAAGGAGAAGAATTAGAAACAAAATCTGGAATAGAAGGCTTAACATTCTGTCATACTGCAAGGTTTATTGTAAGTTGTAGAGATCTTGATACAGTTTATAGAGTATTTGATAAAATCATAGCTTGACATATTTTTTCTAGATATTCATTGAAAAAAAGCAAAGATAAGTATATCATAAAATTAGAGGTGGAATAATGAATAAACGTTTAAGAAAAGAAGTAATAAAAAATGTTATTTATATAGGATTAATTCTATTATTCGCTGCAATGTCTACATATTATATTTATAATAGATTTCAAACTACAAGAGATGTTGATTATAATTCAAAATCATTAGATATTGTATATCATGATAGTGGAGATAAGATAACAATAAATAAAGTAACTCCTATGACTGACTCTGTAGGATTATCTACTAAAGGATATAATATAAGCATTAAGAACAATCTAACAGTACCAGTAGAATATAAAATAAAAATTGTAGATGATAAAGAATTAAATGAAATTGATAAAGATAATTTAATATCTAAAGATAATATTAGAATATCCATAAAAGAAGGAAAATCTAATAATAAAATATATAATTTAAATGAATTAGAAAAAGGAATATTACTTGAATCTGAAGTAGGTGCAATTAAAAAAGTGGATTTAGTTATAAGAACTTGGGTTAATAAAGATAGTACATTACAACCAGGTAGTGATTTAAAATATCATGGTATTATTCAAGTAATAGAAAATGATAGTATTGCAATTACAAAATAGGTGATATTATGTTAATAGATTTAAATAAATTAAATAATAGTAATATTGATATATCAGGTAAATATGATATTCCATCATCTTACTATGAAAATTCAGATATAATAAGATTAGATCCACTTGAAGTAAGTGGTGAAATATCACTTGATGAAGAAGAAAATGAGATAATAGATTGTACAATTAAAGGTAATATGATTCTACCTGATACAATATCACTAGAGGAAGTTGACTATCCATTTACCATAGAATTTAGTGATATCATCCCAGAAACAGCAAAAAAAAGTAAAAATATACTTGATATTTTTGAGTTTTTGTGGGAAAATACTGTACTAGAGGTCCCCTTACAGTTTACTAAGGTTGAAGATCTCAGTAAATTTCATGGGGATGGATGGAAACTTATTAGTGAGGAATCACTAAAAAGAGAAAATAATCCATTTAGTGATTTATTAAACGATTATGATAAGGAGTGAGATACAAGTGATGAAATTAGATATTCAAATGTTTGCTGTACCTTTCCGTAAAGTATCAAAGACAAGAAAAAGATTAAGAAGAAGTCATAATGCTATGGAAGTTCCAGGAATGACAAAATGTCCTAGTTGTGGTGAAATGATTAAACCACACAGAGTTTGTCCAAAATGCGGAAGTTACAAAGGTAAAGTAGAAGTTGTAAAGAAAGAAGCAGAATAATTTCTGTTTTTTTTTGTATAAAACTTTTAAATATCAAAAATTTATAGTATAATATAGTTAATATAAGAAAGTTGAGATAGGAGTAATACAATGAAACATAAAAAAAGAAAAGATAAGGGTTTTACATTAACAGAATTACTTGTAGTTATAGTTATTGTAGGTATTTTATCTTCAATTGCTGTTGTAGCAACAACAAAGTATATTGATAATGCAAAGAAAGAAATTGATAACCAGAATGAAGAAACAATAGTAGAAGCAGCTAAATCATATTTAGAAAGTAATCCTACAAAAAAACCTAAAAGTATAGGTGAATCTTTAAAAATTGATTTATATACCCTAAGAAAAAATAACTATTTAAAAGAAGATGTTAAAAATTCAAAAAATGAATCCTGTATGCCAAATTCCTATATATATGTATATAAAAATGACTATGATAAATACTCTTATAAAGGAATATTGTATTGTGGTAATGATAAGATAAAACCAGAAAAGGATATTCCACGACCAACAATCACAGATTTTGTTTTTGCAGATAAAGAAGATGTAAGTAAAGCATCATTTAGTATGACAATCCACGGAAGTGATGATGATAGTGTAGGAATTGAAAGTTATAATTATCTTATTGAAGTATATAAAAATAAATCAAAAGATCAAGCAGAAGTATATAATTCAGGTTCATTATCTGGAAGAAATCAAAAAACAATTACAGTAAATAATACTTTAATTAGTGATCATATTAAAAGAACAGACTATACTGAGGTAAAAGTAATAGTGCTTGTAAGAAATACTCTTGGAGGAGTATATGAATTAACTAAAACAGCAGAATTTGAAGATACTTTAAAACCAATATGTGGAAATATAATAAACGAAGCCAAAGAAGATGAATGGTATAATAAAAAAGATGTATTAAAAGATAAGAAAATCAGACAAATAATTGTAAATTGTTCTGATGGTAATGGTTCAGGGTGTGTTAGAAATGCCTTCTCTAAAACATGGCCAGGAAGTACAATTCAAAGTGTTGAATATTCAACAATAGAAATTAAAGATAATAAAGGCAAAAAGAATGATTGTAAGGTAAGAGTAAATATTGATGTTGTGGCACCTACTATAAAAGTAACAGCCTATGATGGTAAAAATGCTGTCGCAACTACAAAGACTGCCACAGATGGAGAAACTAAAACTATTGATAAAAACAGTTATAAAGGAAACCACGATGGATGGTTAAATGGTATTAACTATCCAGAGGGGGTTAAATATAAAGTAGAAGTATCAGATGAAACAAGATTAAGCAAATATACTTGGGAAACAAGTTCAACTGATTCTTCATCTGGAAATATTTTAGATAAAGAAAA
>CACXJP010000067.1 GCA_902768065.1 uncultured Erysipelotrichaceae bacterium | reverse complement strand
AAAACAATATTTTTTTTTGAAAATGTATATGTTATAATATTTTGTAGGTGATTTTATGGGATTATTTAGTAAGATAAAGAATATGTTTAAAACAGATAAAAAGGAAGAAGTTGTTGTAGAGAAAAAACAAGAGGATTCTTCTGTTTCTGAGGTTTCAGAAGAGAGTGATGTTGTTGAAGAAACAGTTAAGAGTGAAGAGAAAAAGTCTGTTAAGGTATATGAAAAAGGACTATCTAAATCAAGAAAAGGTTTTGTATCAAGACTTGCTGATTTAACTAATAAATTTAGTAAGGTAACTGATGAGTATTTTGATGAGTTGGAAGAAATACTAATAATGGCAGATATTGGAGTTAACACTGTTATGGATTTTATTGATAGATTAAGAGACAGGGTTAGAAAGGAAAATATTAGTGATCCTTCATTATTGAAAGAAATAATAGTTGATGAATTGTTTATTATTTATGTTAATGATGAAGTGTTGAGTAATAAGATTAATTTTAATGATAATGGGCCAACAGTTATTTTATTTATAGGTGTTAATGGAGTTGGAAAGACTACTACTATTGGAAAATTAGCAAATAAATTTAAAGATGATGGAAAAAAAGTTCTTTTAGTTGGTGCTGACACTTTTAGAGCTGGTGCTGTGGAACAACTAAAAGAGTGGAGTGATAAAGTAGATGTTGGATTTTATGGAAAAGAAGATAGTGATCCTGCAAGTGTTGTTTATGATGGTATAGAACTTGCTAAAAAGGAAGAATATGATGTTGTTCTTATTGATACTGCTGGAAGGCTTCAAAATAAAGTGAATTTAATGAAGGAATTGGAAAAGATTAATAAGGTAATTGATGGATTGGTCGATGGAGGAGCAACAGAGACTTTATTGGTTGTTGATGCTACTACAGGTCAAAATGGAATTAGTCAAGCAAAGGCCTTTAAAGAAATAACTAATATTACAGGTATTATTCTTACAAAGCTTGATGGTACTGCTAAAGGTGGTATTGTTTTGGCTATTAAAGAGAGTGTTGGAATACCTGTAAAATATATTGGCCTTGGTGAAACAAAAGATGATTTGCAAGCATTTGATATTGAAAAATATATATATGGATTATTTAAAGATATGATGTAGGTGTTATATGGAAGATATTTTGTATTATAATGAATTGTATGATTTATATGGAGATTTGTTAACTGATAAGCAAAAAAAGTATTTTGAGGACTATTATTTTAATAATTTAAGTTTTTCTGAGATGGCAGATGCTTATGATGTTAGTAGAAATGCAGCTTTTAAACAAACACATATTGTTACTGATAAATTGGAGGAATATGAAAGTATTCTCCATTTGAGAGAAAAAAAGTTAAAAATCAATGAAATATTAGATAATGCTCCTAATGATATAAAAGAAAAGATTGAAGAAATACTTTAGTCTTTTTTCTTGTAAAAGTTTAAATTTAATAGTATAATTTTGTTTATAGTAGGATACTATGTTAAAGGGTGAAAGAGGGTTAGTTTATGTTTGAAAGAATTACCTACATTAGTAATAATGGATGTACTATCAAATTAAGTGATAATGCGAATATTACAACGGATTTAATGAATATGCACTTAATCTTTGAAGATAGTGCGAAAAAAGTTTTAGGTGAAGTAATAGATGTTGATGGAAAAGAAGTAAAGGCAAATTTCTTGGGTGAAATAAGTGGTGATACACTTATTGGTGGAAATATTAGAAAACCTGCTTTGGATTCTAGAATAAGAATTATTGATATGTCTGAGGTTCCACTTATAATGGGTACTGATACTGAAGGATATATGGAATTAGGAAAGAGTCCATTATATGATGGGGTACCTGTTTATTTGAATGTTAATAACTTCTTTAGTAATCACTTTGCAATTTTTGGTAATACTGGTTCAGGTAAATCTTGTGGTGTTTCTAGACTATTTCAAAATATGTTTAGTGACCGTAGACTAAATCCATATAAAGCTAATCTTTTCATCTTAGATTCATCTGGTGAGTATTATAATGCATTTAATAATTTAAATATGATTAATAATTCTTTCAACTATCGCTTTATTAGTACAAATGAGGTTGAAGGAATAGGTGAAAAGTTAAGATTACCAGTATATTTATTAAATAAAGATGATTTGGCTTTATTATTACAATGTACTACACATTCTCAATTACCAATTATTGAAAGAATGTTAAAATTAGCATTAGTATTTAGTCAAAATGATGTTGATGCTCAAGCATATAAAAATCATTTGATTGCAAAGGCAATAATGTCAATTCTATATACAAATGAAACTTCTCCAAATAAAAGAAATGAAATTTTCTCTATTTTGGCTAGTTGTTCAACAGAACAATTTAATTTAGAAGCTCCTGTACAAGGAATTGGTTATGTAAGAAAATTTAGAGAATGTTTCTTAATTGATAATTCTGGAAATTTCTCAGAAAGTGTTTTATTAACAGAATATGTTAATTCATTTATAAAAGAAGAGTATGATTCATATGAACCTCATACGGGTGTTTATTATAATCTTGATACTTTAGAAAAAGCTCTTAATTTTACATTAATAAGTGAAGGTTGGTTAAGAAATGAACAAACTTATGGTGATTCAGTAACTTTAAGAGTTAGATTGCATGCTTTAATAGTTGGAGATAATGCTAAATACTTTGATGTTGAGGATTATGTTTCTCTTGAAACTTATTTGTCTTCTTTGTTAATAGAAGATGGTCGTAAATATCAAATTGTTAATATAAATTTAAGTGATATTGATGATGATTTTGCAAAGGTTCTTACAAAGATTTATTCAAGATTAATTTTTGATTTTGCAAAAGGTCTTAAGAATAGAGGTAGTATACCTTTCCATATTATTCTTGAAGAGGCACACAGATATATTCAAGCAGATCATGATAGATTCTTATTTGGATACAATGTATTTGAAAGAATTGCTAAGGAAGGCCGTAAGTATGGTGTTATATTAGGTATTATTACTCAAAGACCAGTTGAGCTTTCAGATAATGTTATTTCTCAGTGTACAAATTTCTTAATATTTAAAATAAATCACCCTGTTGATATTAAATACATTAGAGAAATGGTTCCTCATATTACTGATGAAATAATTGAGAAACAAAAATCATTACAACCTGGTACTTGTTTAGGGTTTGGTCTTGGATTTAAGATACCATTAATTGTAAAAATGGAAATGCCTAATCCATCACCATTATCAGGAAACTGTGATGTTGTTAATATTTGGTGTGGAAAAGGTTCTACAACAAGTGGTATGATATCTTCAAACAATATGGCAAATAGTCCTGTATTTAATGATAATGTTCTTAATGCTGCAAATAATTCTATCTCAGTATCTATTCCTGAAAGCAGTAATGAGAATAATAATACCAATAATAACAATAATAGTAATAATACAAGTACTTTTTTCAATAGTGGTTTAAATTTGAATAGTCAACCTGTTCTTGAAAGCAATAGTGAAAACAACAGTAACGATAATACCAATAATAGTAATAATACAGGTGGTTTTTTCAATAGTGGATTAGTTTTGAATAGTCAACCTGTTCCTGATTCTTCATCAGCTGTTCCAAGTAGTGTTCCTAGAACTGAAAATAATACTTCAAACACAATGGAAAATACACCTGCTTCTGATAATTCTAATGCAGAAAATATGAATAATAATGGAGCACCATCTCTTATAAATATTATTGATGCACCAAATGCTAATATTCCAATGCCTTCAGTTGATAATAATAATGATAATAAGGGATTTGATATGAATAATACAACTGATAATAATTCGGGTTCATCTAATAATTTAGCTAATAAGATTATGAATTCTGAAACAGAACCTGATGATAGTGCTAATCCACAAAATAATGGTAGTGGAAATTTAAATCCAGCATTATCATTTGTTCAACCAACTGACTTTGGACCAAGTGGAGTTGTTCCTGAAATATCTGATGTTAAAATCGATTCAAATGGGATGACAAAGATTGATTCATCAGCTGCAGATTTAACTCTTGATGATATAGATGATAATAATGACTTTGATGACTAAAATAGTTATTTTAGTCATTTTTCTTTGTTTATAAATTAATAATTTGTTATAATATCTTTTAGGTGATATAAATGTTTGAAAGTTTAGGCGATAGATTACAAAATGCTTTACATAAAATTAAAGGGTATGGAAAGATAACAGAAGATAATATTTCTGAGATGATGCGTGAAATCAGATTAGCATTATTAGAGGCAGATGTTAATTATAAGGTTGTTAAGGAATTTACCAATACGGTTAAAGAAAAAGCTTTAGGTGAAGAGGTTGCTTCTAGTATTAATCCAGGTGATTTATTTGTAAAAATAGTTAAGGATGAGTTGACTGAATTATTAGGTGGAGAAAGTCAACCTTTAAATATGAAAGGTAATCCAGCAACTTTAATGTTAGTTGGTTTACAAGGTTCAGGAAAAACTACTACAGCTGGAAAACTTGCTAATTTTTTACGAAAAAAGCACAGTAAGAAACCTTTATTAGTTGCTTGTGATGTTTATAGACCTGCTGCTATTGATCAGTTAAAACAGTTGGGTAAACAACTTAATATTGAAGTATATGAAGAAGGAAAAAAAGATCCTGTCGAAATTGCTTTAAATTCTATTAAGTATGCCAAAGAAAATAAATTTGACTATGTTTTAATAGATACTGCGGGTAGATTACATATTGATGATGATTTAATGGATGAGCTTGATAATATAAAAAATGAAGTTAATCCTGATGAAATATTGTTAGTAATTGATTCTATGATGGGGCAGGATGCTATTAATGTTATTACTGGTTTTAATGATAAACTTCCTTTGACAGGGGTTGTTCTTACAAAATTAGATGGTGATACAAGAGGTGGAGTAGCTCTTTCTGTTCGTCATTTGACTAATGTCCCTATTAAGTTTATTGGTGTTTCTGAGAAATTGGATGGCCTTGATTCTTTTGACCCTGAACGAATGGCTGGAAGAATTCTTGGTATGGGTGATATTATTTCACTTGTTGAGAAGGCAACTGAATCAATTGATGAAAAAGAAGCAGAGAAGACTGCTAAAAGGATGCAACAAGGAAAGTTTGATCTTGAGGATTTCTTATCTACTATGAAGCAAATGAAAAAATTAGGACCACTTGAGAATTTACTAAAATTAATACCTGGTGCTAAAAAGATGGGACTTAATAATGTAAAGATTGATCCTAAGCAAATGGCAAGAATTGAGGCAATAGTTTTATCAATGACTCCCAAGGAAAGAAAAAATCCTGATATTATTAAAGCAAGTAGAAAAACAAGAATTGCTTCTGGATCAGGTACATCTGTACAAGAGGTAAATAAATTATTACAACAATTTGATCAAATGAAAAAAATGATGAAACAATTTAGTAATGGTAATATGAAATTGCCATTCTAGATTGACTTTTTCTTTTTTTTTGTTATAATAGCTCCATAATTTTATTTAGGGGGAGGAAAGTATGGCATATAATTATACAATGTATTCAATAAGTGATGATGATGAAGAAATATTTTATGGTGATTGCTCTTCAGTATATAGTTGTGATATTAAAAAGTATATTGATATAAAAGACTATAATAAGGAATTACATCCTAATTTTTCATTTGATGATATGATTATTACTTTGATGAAAGCTCACGAGTGTAATAAGTTTGTTCATTGTTCTTTTAATGGTGTTGACTTTTATTCTGATAATATTGATTTTGATAGCGCATATTCAAAGTATTATGGTGTATCTTATAGTACTTTTTGTGAATATAAAGAGAATAAAGATAAACTAGTTGATAAAATAAAGGAAAATGCTTCTAGTGTAGTTAGAAATGATAAATTTGATGATTTTATTACATTTTTAAAAGAAAAATCTTCAAAACCACTAGTTCTAATTGCTATTGATCAAGTCATTACTGATGCTAGATGTATTAAAGATGGTTGTGATTACAAATATGGTATGAAAAAAGGTGTTAGAGACTATACTATTATTGAGTATTTATTTTATTGTGATTTTTTTAAAAAAGAAATTCATAATTATATTTTATATAAAGCACTGAGTGATTCTGGTATAGGTAATAATGATAATTTGGATAATGATGGTAATAGAGTTATTAAATAAGCACATAGTGCTTTTTTTTTGGGCTTTTTTATTAGATAATTTCTTTTTGATACATACTATACTTTAGGAGGTATTATATGTATAATAATGATTTTTTTAATAATAATGATGCTAATATAAGTGGAAATAATAATTATATAAATAATGAAACTGATGTAAATGTAAATGTTAATGAAGGTAAAGGTATGAATCCTACTATGAATTCAACATGCCCTGGAAGAGGGCAGGAAAGAATTGTAAATAGAACTTTTATTCATGAAGTTCCCCAAGATTGCTTCTTTATGATAGAAAAATAGAGAAGTATAAGTATAAAATAAAAAAGTATGTTATAATGGTATTAATAATAAAGAGTATAGTTTTTCAAAAAAAAGGAACACTATACTCTTTTACTTTTTTGAATTGAAAGGATGGTTGATAATATGAGAAAAGAAGTTGTAGAAGGATATTGTCATATTTGTGGTGAATTTTCAAAGTTAACGTTTGAACATATTCCTCCACATAAGGCATTTAATTATACTCCTGCTAGAGTAATTCAAGGAGATGAAGCTATTAGGCTTGTTACTGAAAATGGGAGACTTCTATGGGATACCTCAAATCTTAGGTATAAAAATATGCAAAAAGGTATGGGAAATTACACATTGTGTGGACAATCTAATAATCTAACAGGAACTTTGTATGGGGATACATATATTCTTACTGCTCATTCAATGGTAAAATTAATGCTTGAAAATAACTTGAAGTTCAACGAGAC
>CACXJP010000066.1 GCA_902768065.1 uncultured Erysipelotrichaceae bacterium | reverse complement strand
TGGTGCGAACGACGAAGTGGTTTACAACTCTTTCGCATAAAGACGATTGATTTATATCAATCACTATATTCATTTTACCAAAGAATAGAAAAAATAACAATAATATTTTATATTAATTATTCTCTGTATCTCTAATTTGTTGAAAAGCCTCATCTGATGTTGACATACGAATATTATTTTGATCATCTACAAGAATTATTATAGGTAAGCCAGTATATGATGGTTGCGTTTCATCATAAACAGGTTCATAGCATTTATAACCATTCCAATCATTTAAATATACTGCTTTTTGATAACCATGTTGTTTAGCAAAACTTTGTATTTTTTGATTTAATTCATCATTATTATCATTTACTATTTTACCATACATTTTTTGTGAATATTTTTTCATTCTAATAATTTCATCAGTAGTAAATTCTTGAGGTAATTTCCCAATTAAATTAAGTTCTGTAGGATAATCATTTGTAGGTTCATTAGCAGGTATAATTAATCTAACAAATGCATCATTATCATCGGTTTCAAACAAATTATGATATTCATCTTTTGTTATTATTTTATCATTTGCAACTTTATTTTTTTCATTTTTAAATTCTTCAATATAATGGCTTATAGGATACATGGAACCACATACTAAACTTGAGCCATCATCACCAATAATAATTCCACCAAGTCCTCTTTGAGTGTCTTTTAAAGTAAATATATCAGCATTAATTTCTTCTAATCTTGATATTTCAAAATTATCAACAGATTCATTTAAATTATCACAAATATTTTTTAAAATTTCTTTTTTATTAGTATTCATATTCTTCTTCTCTAAAGCATTATTGATTGCTGATAAATATTTATTTATCATTTCAATTATAATTGTTTGTTCTTCTTTGCAAATTTTATCTTCATTATAATATTCTTTATTTTTATCAACAATTTCAGGATTATTATTAAGTGATATTCTCGAATCACTTAAATAATCACTTATATTATAATATGCATCAATAAATTTATTATCTTTAATATTATTTTCAAATTCATCTATTAATAGTTCCATTCTTCCATAAGGAATAAATCTAGTATCAGTAATACATTCAACAGAATTAAGTTTTTCTAATGTCTTTTCTAATATCTTCTTAATTGCATATAAATCAACATTATCTCTACTAATATTAGTTTTATCTTCTTTCATTATATTAATTATTTCACTTCTATTTATCATTTTTATATACTCCTTATCTTCCAAAACTATGATTTGTTTCTTCTATGCCTCTTTGCATAGTAGTCATTTTAATACTTTCTTTATTTATCATTTCAATAATTGAATCAATCATTATTTCTTGATTTTGATCAGTTACCATTGATTTAATAACTGATGCATTATCAGATAAATCTTTTAATCTACTTATCAAAATAGCTAATTCTTCATCATCAATATATCCATCAGATAACATTGATTTATATTCTGAACTTATTTGACTATTTTGAGTTCTTAATTGATTAATCATAACACTAAAATCAAGTGAGTCAGATTTATCTTCTACAGGTCTCTCTGGAGGCTTTTCTGCTGGTTTATCATCAATTATACTATTTTGAGTTTTCTTTGCTTCTAAACTACCTAAATTAGCATTCCAATAATCAAATTCATCTTTATCATGAAGTATTTTTGATTCGTTAATTTTTAATCTTACAAATGCAATTTGTTCATCAATACTTAATGAGTCCCATTTTTCTGGACTTATAGTTGCTTGATTTTGATTTATTATTCTTTCAATATTACTTTGTGCATATTTATATGCATCTTCATCATTATTTTGTTTAGCAATCTGTTTTTGCTTTTCCAATTCATTTAATTCATTAGCCATAGGATGTTGATATAATGTCTGTTGTGTTGATTGAATTACTTGTTCTTCTTTTTTAGGTTCAACTACTTGTTGTCCTTTCTTATTATCATATTTTTTTAAATTATAATTTATTGATATTTTTGAATTTCCAGTATGTGCAAATTGACTAGTATCAATACTAATTGCTATATCATCAATATCTAATCCTTTTTCTCTAAATTTCAATTTTAGATAAGCTAAATAATAACTCTTTTTAGGTTCTAACAAAATGGAGTATTTTCCATTTTTTAAATCATCACCCATCCAAAATTCTTGAATATTACCATTTGAATTTAAAATTTCATTAGTTAATTTATTGTGTGGAGAAATAGATCCTTGCGTTTGGACTTCATTATTAACTGAAAAATCTTTCATTTGTTCCTCTACAAAATGCCCTAATCCATATTTTAATTGTCCTGAATGAGATTGTTTTAATAATCTATCATATTTTTCTTTTGCTTCTGTATAAAAAAGTATAGATGATTTGACTTCTAATATTCTATCTTCATCATAAACTGGTTGATCATTTGATTTATCAATAACAATTCCATTTTCAATTTTATAATTTGTAATATTGTTTTTTACTTGTTCAACCGTAAGCATGTTCAAACCTCCTTTACGACTATCTATCCATTTACATTATTATATCATACTTTAGATCATTTTTAATCGAAATTCTGCTTTTTAAGAAAATTACACTTTTAAATTAAATCATTTTGTTAAAAAATATAATGGTTCCACACTGTGGAACCACTTAATTATTATCGTTAAATTCTGCTTTTTGTTTTTCTATTTCTAAGGCTAATTCTCTTTCTGTAGGTAAATATAATTGATATTTTGAAGCAAATAAATTTTTATTATCATTTAATACTGAATATTTGACTATTGTATCTTTTTTATCTGAACATAATATTATACCTATTGTTGGATTATCTTCTTTTTCTTTTATTTCATTATCAAAATATCTTACATAAAAATCCATTTGTCCAATATCTTGGTGAGTCAATTTATCTAATTTTAAATCAATCAAAACAAAACATTTCAATACATAATTATAAAAAACAAGATCAATGTAAAAATTATCACCATCAACATCTATTCTTTTTTTGTCTAGATACAAATGAGAATCCTCTTCCTAATTCTAATAAGAATTCTTGAATATGCTCCAATAGATTAGCTTCTAAATCTTTTTCTAAAAATCTCTTGTCTTTAATATCCAAAAATTCTAATACATATGGATCTTTTACAAAATTTTCTATTTTATCTTTCTTTTCTAAAATGTTTATTTCATTTTTAACTTCTTCTTTATATGGTTCTTTAGTGGAAATTAGTCTTTCATAATAAAAACTATTTATTTGTCTTTCTAATTGTCTAACACTCCAATTAGACTTTATACATTCTTCTAAATAAAAATTTCTTCTTGTTTCATCATCTATATTCATAATAAGTCGATTATGACTCCAGCTTAACTGGTTCCACAGTGTGGAACTACCATTAAATACTTGATAAAACTTTTTCATTTTCTTCAAACTTGGAACACTAAAACCTTGTCCAAATTGTTTTGTAAGTTTATTAGAAAAAGATTTAATTATTTCATTTTGTGATTTTTCCAAATTATATTCATCAATAAGTTCATTTATTGCTTGTCCTATATTATAATATAATTCAACCATTTCATGATTTATATTTCTTATAATATTTGTTTTTGAATTTATTATCATTTGATTAATTTTTTCGTAATAATCATCAAAAATTTTATTATTATCTACTATTTCATTTATCATTATTTATCCTCCTATCTTTCAAAATCATCCCTATTTTTTTCTTTTTTATTAATAACACTAGTGTATTCTTTTTCGTTCATAATTCCATTTATAAATAAATTATCAGCCATTTCTTTGTATTTTTCATTTTTAACACCAAATATACCATGTATTTTATCATGAATAAAATTTACCACTCTTTGAAATCTATCTTTCCAATAGTCTAATGAATCTTTTAAATCTTTTATTTTAGATTTTAATGATGATATTTCATTATCTTTATTATTTAAATCATATCTTAAATCATTTATTTCTTCATTTTGTAATTTAACTCTTTTTCTTAAATCTTCAATAGAGTTATGATTTTCTTTAAAATCTTCTTTTATTTTATCTACTGATAAAGAGTAGTTAGTTATTTCTTTAAAGTCATTAGTAGATTTACTTACTTCCTCTATATAATCAATTATTTTATCTTTATTTTGATTAGATAAAAGTAAATTCTTATTTGATAAAGGTTGATTCTTTAAATTACTAATAATATCTTTTATTTCTTCCGATTTAGTATTTAAACTTTTTGTTTGATTATTAAGTTGATTTATTTTTTGCCTTTGCTGATTATAATTTTTTTTCAATTCATCATAATCAGCCATTTGACTAACTCTATAATCAATATTTCTTCCTTTTTGTTTATCTTTTAAAACAGCATTTAAGCCATATTCTTTATTAAATGATTCAATACAATTATCTCTCATTTTATCTTGTATTTTAGGTAAATTGTCTTTTGTAAATACACTACATTTACCAGCTTGTTTAATCATACCTGTTTTACAATTATCTTTAACTGCTATTCCTACTATATGAAGATGTGGAGATGATTCATCAAAATGTATAGTCGCATTTGCCACTTTAAAATCAGGAACTAGTTCTTTTAAATATAAAACTTGTGCATCATAAACTTTTTCCATTTTATACATTTCTTTTTCGTCTTTGTCCCACCAATAATCCATATCCCCAAGTTCTATAATAATTTCTACTGCTAGATCATGTTTTGTATCATTACTAATCTTACTATAATAATCTTTTATTTTTCTATCATCTCTAGTTTGTTTGGAATTATATTCTAATCTTGCTTCTTCAAATTCTTGTTTATATAATTCTTTAACATCTTTTACAATATCATTAGAGCCATATAAAGTTTTTATCTTTTCAGGATTATTATCATATTGTCTTAAATTATGATGATTTACTTTTGATAACTGCATAGCATTTTGAATAGCATTATTATTATAGTTAGTAGGAGTATTCTTTTGCTTTGCTTTTTTAGTTTTATTCTTATCATTTCCAATATGAAATGAATATGCTAGTTCTACCATAAATTCACCTCCAATTCTATCTTGAAAAAGGTATTTGACAAGATGTATAACTCCCTATATATCTTGTCATACTAACAAGATATGGGAGCTAAGGTTTAACACCTTAGAATCCGTTTTATCTTATTCAAACAATAACTAAAACTTCGTAATAGTTATATTTTCATAAGATAGAATAAAATGTTATCGCCACTTACAAAATTACTTTGTAATTTCATAACGTGCCACACATTTTATTGTGAAGAAATTTCATCGTCTGAATTTTCTTCATCTTCATAGTAAGGAACAGGCTTTGATTCTACGAATATAGGTTCCTTACTATATACAACATTACCATCACATTCAGCTGGTATTAATTTAAATACATCATCTTCATTTTCTAGTAATGTTCCATTATCTTCTTTAACATATAATACTCCTAGATTATATGTATCCATTTTCTCATCAGGATCTATCTTCCTATAATCTTCAAGTGGGAATACTCTAACGATTATTTTCTTATCTTCTAAAAAGTTAAAGTAGAATACTTTATCTTTAACACTATAAGTTGCTTCATAATACCCAACATCATAAAATTGTCTTAATCTCATAATTTGCTGCGCCATTTCTTCTTCGGGTAAATATTCACTAAATCTAATCTTTCCATAGATATTTCCAAATAATGATGGAACATATCTATCATAATAACCTTTGAAATATAAATCATTAGATGTGTTGGCTATACTTTCTCTAAACTTAATAAACTCTACATCAGTATAGTTTCCATATTTATCAGTTAATTCTATTTCTTCAATATATTTCATTATAAGTTCTGCTTTCTCATCTCGTGTGTACTCATTCCAAAATTTATTTCTTTGCTTAAATTTGTCTGGATACTTGATGGAATTGATAAAATCGATATCTCTTTTAACTAAAATATCATTAGGAGTAAATTTTAATTTTTCACATACTTCAGTTTCGTTTAATTTAGTTTCCAAATCATTTATTGTTTTTTCTACTTTTTTCCTTTGCTCATTATATTCTTTTAAAGTAAATACTTCGTTTATATATGCTTCTCTGATCCTATCAAATTTAGATTTTTGACTTTTTAATTCTTTTTCTAATTCTTCTTTTGGATTTTCTATCTTTTGTTTTATCATAGGTAAAAAGTATTGATTGACAATTGAATCATATTCTACGATTGAATCCATATATTCATCTATTGTTTTTTCTATTTCAGATTCTTTAAAACTAATCTTACAATCATGACAATAATAGTAATAATATGAATTACCATTTTTCTTTGTAGTTGCTTTACCACCTAATATTCTTTTACATTTAGGACATTTTAATTTTTGCATAAATAGATAAGTTAAAGTTCTTTGAAAATTTCTAGAGTTTTTCTTTTGTTGTACCTGACATTCTTCCCAATATTCTTTACTTACTAATGGCTCAACTACATCAAAATAATAAGTAGGATGCTTTGTTCTTCTACCATGAATAAAATCTCCTTTATAAATCGGATTTTCAAGTATATTTAAAATAGTTGAATCTCTCCAGTTAGTTTTACCTAATACTTTTTCTTCATTTAGAATATTACTTATCTTTTTGTATGATAATCCATCATGATACATATTAAATATTCTAATAGCAACATCTTAACATCTTTAGTAGCATAATCAATTACTAATTTTTTATCTTCATGTTTATAACCTAAAGGTGCTTGATGTGGAATATGACCAACTTTAATAGCACCTGCAAGTCCTATTTTAGTTCTCTCTGATGTCCTTTCAATTTCTTGTTGTGAAACTGATGTAAGTATTCTAGAAATCATTTTACCATTAGCGTTAGTAGTATTTATTTCATCATTTGCACAATCTAAATAAGCATCGTTTTCTTCTAAAAATATAAGTATCTTTTCCCAATCTGATACTGACCTAGTTAATCTATCTAATTTTAATACCACAATAGTATTTACTTTCTTATCTCTAACATCTTGTAATAGTCTTTCAAATTCTGGTCTATAATTACCTGTTTTAGCACTTATTCCTCGTTCTTCATATACATCATATACTTCATAGTTTTTGTACTCGCACATAGCCCTTAAACGCTTTTCTTGTTCTGGTAAACTAAATCCTTCTCGTGCTTGATCTTCAGTACTAACTCTTATATAAAGACCAGCAACTTTCTTTTCTTCTTTCATTAAAAATCAACTCCTTTTACTAAAAAAGAGGAGTGGGTAGTATTTAATAAAGCCTAAATACTACTGACTCCTCTAATAATTCAATATTATATTTTTCCGATATACTGTGTTTATATTTCATAGGTGTACCTCCATTTCTAGAGTATACTTCTCTCATTGGTTATTTATAATATCACTTTTTTAGAAATAGTCAATACCCTGTTCAGGGTACTAGTATTTAGTTTTCTTTTATATATTGTTCTAGTTCTGATAGTTTTATCTTTTGACCGAGATTATGAACATAGATTTCATTTGAATAATTAAATGCTAAATAAAGTTTATTATTAATAATAATTCTATGTGGTTCAATATAAGTTAGATTAGTATGTTCAATATGCCTAATACTACCATTTTCTATGATAGGTGTAGTATTACAAAAATCACATATAACATTTAATCTTGAAACTAAAGATTCATCAATTTCAATTTCTTCTTTAATTATTTTTATCATAGACACCAACCTTTCTATGATTTTTTCTTATAAAAGCGAAAAAATCAATCATTTCTGATTGATATCTATCTAAAAGTTCGAATAGTTCGAACAGATTCGTCAATGGTGCCGATAGCAAGAATTGAACTTGCCTCTGATCCTTACCAAGGACCTGTTCTACCACTAAACTATATCGGCGTGGTGCCGATTAAAGGATTTGAACCTTCGACCTACTCTTTACGAGAGAGTTGCTCTACCCCTGAGCTAAATCGGCATCAATTATATTTTATCATATTTAATAAAAAAACAGGACTATTTTTTTTGTCCTGTTTTGATATTGTCCTGCGAGATAAAATCACTATATAATTCTCTTGATCTTTCTCCTAAAGAAATCTTTTGAAGTTCAATTTGATTATTAATAATAGATAATTCATAATCAGTAACTTCTCTTGTTTGTTCTGCAGGTCTAATGCTAATTCTACATTCTCCTAACGGTATTTCATTATATCTATCTTTTGCATATATAGATCCACCAAAACAATCATCTTGTTTGTTTGTAACAAATCTCTTTGGTACTTCTTCTGTTTCATCATTTCCTATTATAAAATCTAATTCATCTTTCTTTAGAGATCCAAATACAAGATAGCTACAATTAGAAAAATGATTTTCAACTATTCCTTCAAAATTATTTTTTTCATCTAATAATAGTCTTCCAAACAGATAGTTTTCATCTTCATATTCACCAAAAGAATTTGTGTATATTCCGCCTATGTCTATTATTTTTTTCATATATTCTCCTCTATTCTTTTTTATATTATGTTTTATTTTCTTTTTTGATAGTTATCATTTGTTGTAGGTAAATAATAATGTTGTAATCCTTTGTAGGCTTCTGTTTCTATTCCATAAACATTAAATCCTGGTCCTGCATCTTCTCTTAATCCTTTTTTAATAACTTTATCATTTAATTTTAATAAAGCCTCTTTTAATTCTTCATTTCTATTTACTGAAACACCAAAATTCCATCCTATAAAACAATCTAAGAATCTGTTTATAAAATATTTTCTATGTTTAGAGTCATTCTTTGAAAATGAATTATTTGTCATAACTAAAGATGCTTTTCCCTTATAGTCCTTTGTTAATTCACCATCTAGATGTAGCATAAATCCATATGGATTAATAGCTATTTTTTCATCAAAAGCTTTATCTACTATTTCAACCATCTTTAGTAGTATTTCATCTAAGTTTTCAATTTCTTGAAAAGCATATGAATTTCTTAAAACTAAATCATGATCTACATAATGATATATAGGTCTTGTAGGTGCTCCATCATTTGGTGGATAAAAATATACTAATCCACTATAAGAAAAAAATGCATTTTCATCATTTATATATGCTTTTGGTAACGTATAGCAATTAGTATAATCAACACCATATTTGTCTGCTAATCCTCTGTTATTATCATGTTGTTTTACATCAGGAAATGTTGTTTTCATATCCGAATGATTCTTGTCTTTTCTTATCTTTTGAGCATCTTTTATTCTTTTTTTAAATATCGAAAAATGTCTTATCATAATGTCTCTCCCTTTTTTTCAACGTGGCTTTATATTATATCAAAAAAAGCTATCATTTCAAGCTTCTTTATTTTATGTGGTGTTCAGAAAGGGATTCGAACCCTTATTCTTTCCGTCGGAGGGAAAGATTTTATCCAGTTAAACTATCCGAACAAAAAGAAGAAGATTATTCTTCTACTACTTCGCACTTTGTTCCAAATTTTTTTGCAAGTTCTAACCAAAGATCAACTTTTGCTTCACCATCTTGTATAATATTATCTTCTTCACCTTCTATATCTAATAATTGTTTGATATTAATCTTATCATAGTTGATTGTAGCTTTTCTAGTTACAGATGTATCTCCTCTAATTACTTCTGTATCATAATATTCTAATCCTTCATAATAACTATCAATTTTTTCATATGCTTGTTGATAGGTATCTAAGTCTGAATCTTTTGTTGCAATTACTTTTTCAGTTGATTCTAAAATATTTAGTTTATCTCCGGTGTAATACAATTCATAACTCAATTCGGTAGTAACTCCATCTGTTCCAGATGCTGAACGAGTACAATGTTTGTGTTCCATATTTGCTGTATTAACTGTTTTTCCATTACTAACTACTTCATTTTCATCATCACAACCTGTAATTAATAAAATAAATGCTAAAGTAATAAATATTATACTAATTTTTTTCATCTTTTGAACCCTCTATCTCCTTAAGTATTTTCTTTTGATTATCAAGAATTTTTTCCATCTTGTCATGAAGTTCTTCAAGTATTAATTCACTTTTTAAGTCGGTGCGATAATCGTTTTGGTTTCTTAAACTATCTTTAGCTGCTTGTCTATTTTGACTCATCATGATTACTGGTGCTTGTAAGGCAGCAAGACATGATAATAATAAATTTAATAATATGAATGGATATGGATCTATTTCACTTCCATCCTTAATTATTATAGTATTTAATATTATCCAAAAAATTAGAAAGCAGGAAAATCCTATAATAAAGCCCCATGATCCAGCGATTTCACTTACCTTATCTGCAATGTAATCACCTTTTGTCATTTTTGCTTCTTCTTGTTTATCAACATCAATACTAATTGATTGATCTACTAACAAGTCTAATAATTCCTCTTCATCTTCTTCAGCAAGTTCATTATTTCTAAGTAGCATTTTAACTATTTCAGCCTTTGTTTTTCTCTTTTCCATTATATCACCATAAAAATTATAACATAAAAAAAGAATTATATCCAATTTATGAATAATTCTCTTCTTTAAAAAAGTCATTTAAGATACTTTTATATTCTTTTATTATTTCTTTATCTTTACTTTTAAGGAAATTATGTGATGCGAAAGATACTAATTTCAAATCAATACTATCTATCTTTTCATCTAATTCTTTTATTTTTCCAAGTAATGGATCAACATTTCCACAGATTATTAATGTATTTGGAAAGCTATCATTATCAGAATATTTTTTATTTAATAAATCTGCGATTGAAAGATTGTTTTTACCAATCTTATCCTGATAATATTTCTTTATATCATTAACTATTTCATAATCAATTGGAGAAATATCATCAACCTTATTATTATCAACTAATGCTGGATAAAAAAGTAATAATTTAACATCTTCTATTTTATCTTTCTTCATTTTATCTATAAAGTTCAATATAAGAGTTGATCCTGTTGAATCACCTACTAATGTTATTTGGCTTGTGTCTAGACCGTTTGTATTTAATCCATCATAGATATATTTAAATGTTTCATATATTGATTTGATTTGTTCTTCTATTGATGCTTCATCATCATAATCAATTGAAATAACCATTCTATCTAAGTCTTTTGACAAAGAAGATAATATTTTTGAATAGTCATCTTTTATTACCTTTTTACTTCCTTGTACATAGACAATTACCTTTTCCAAGTTAGTTACTTTTTTTGGATAATATATTCTTATTGGTAAAAGTTCTTCCTTTAAGATTATTTTATAATTACTAATATTTTTCTTTGAAATTGCTGGATGTAATATTTCTCTTACTGATTTATATAATTTATATTTTTCATCCTCTTTTTTATCATTTTCTCTCATTATATCACCAATTTAATAATAACATAAAAAGGAGATAATTAAGCTATCTCCTTATCTTATTTGACACTATTTACCATATTTTTCATAATTGTCTTTTATCATTTCTTTCATAGTCTCATCAAGGTGTTTATTTGCTAAAGCCAAATCCTCAATTGGGTCAATTGGTGGACCTATCTTTACTCTTAAATTTTTACTTCTAAACTTATAATCTCCAGTAATTACAAATGGGACTATTGGAGAAGAAGTCTTTTTTGCCATAGATACTGCGCCAAATTTTAATGGTAGAAGTATATGATCAATATACTCAGTTCTAGTTATTCTTTTCTCATGAATAAGAATATTTAAAAATTCATCAACATTACAAATGTTATCAACAAATTCATCTTTTGATACTGCACCCATATTCATTAATTCTTCTAAGAAATTTACTTGAGATGTTTTACTTTTTTTGATTTTCTTATAGAATTCATCAAATGGAGTTCCATCTTCAATGTATTCTTCATAGAGTTCTTTTGCTCTTTCTTCTTTCATTCCATTTCTAGTTCCCTCTGGAAATATCCCTATTGCTCCATCATTGTTAAGAACTTCTAGTGCTGATGATGTTGCAGCATCATCTTTTTTTGATCTATCTACTGGAATACATCCTGCACTTCTAAAGAACCAGGCTACCTTCTTATCATCAAAATATTCTTTCTTTGCCATATAAGATAGAGCTCTTTTTGTTGAAATTACAACATTACATTGATCCATTATATGAATGTGATTTCCAACAATTATAAATCTTCCGTCTTTTGGTATATTTTCTTGCCCTTCTATTTTTGGATTGTACCATAATTTATACATTGGTCCTAAAATTGATCTAAAAATTTTATAACATATCATTCTATTTTTCTTTGACACTTTTATTACCCTCTTCTAATTTTTTACTTACTATATCCATCAATCTTTGATTTTCTTTTTCTAAATTATTACCAATCTTTATTGGTTTTAAAAATTCAACCATAACGCCCTTACGAAATAATTTATATTTACCAGTTATTATAAATGGTACTAATTTTGTATTTGTTTTTGAACAGGCTTTTACTGCTCCCATCTTGAAAGGAAGAATTGTATCATCTGTTCTATTTATAGTTCCTTCTGGAAAAATACCAATACATAATTCTTTTTCTAGAAATTCATATGTACTTTCTAGAGCATTTTTATCATGAATTTTTCTATTAACAGGAACGCATCCCATTCCTTTTACTATAAAATGCGTTATTCCATGAAATAATTCCTCTTTTGCTAGAAAATGTACTTGTCTTTTTGTAGCAACTACTAATAAAACTGGATCTAGCCATTTTGTATGATTACCTGCGAGAAGGATTCTACCTTCATTAGGAATATTATCGACACCAATTATTTTTGGTCTAAATAACAATTTAAATAATAATGTAACTGGTGGTTTAACTATTTTATAAAACATTTTGTCTTTTGCTTCTACCATTTTATTCACCTAAAATAATTATAGACTATTTTTAATAATCTTTCAATTATTAAAGACATCTAATTAATTAGATGTCTTATCTTTATTTCTATTCTTTTTTACTAAGTACTTTGGTTTTATATCGTTCTTAGCAATTATATCTCCCTCATTATAATTTCCATTTATTCTTTCATATCTAACAAATTCAGTATCTCCATTTGGAAATAATAACTGATAACCATTATATTCATCTGACTTTTCAGTAACATAGGCTTCATATCTTTCTTTAGCATCCTGTGCATCTATTAATGGTTGTAATTTTTCTTTTGCATATCTAGTTGCCGTATCTATATAATTCTTATTATATTGAGGATAATCACTTGATTTAATAAATGGTGAATTGATATATGGCCAAATGTAAGCAGGATTTATATCTAGCTCGTAGAATAAATCTATAGTTCTTTTTAAGTCATCAATAGTTTCTGTTGGAAATCCTGCGATCATTTCTGATCTTATAAATATATCTGGTCTTTCTTTTCTTATTGTTTTAATTATCTCTTTTAATTTATTTAATTCAATAGGCCTATTCATCATCCCATATATTCTTTCACTACCGGATTCAAGTGATGTAAATATTCCTTTAACTTTCGGATTAGATATTATTTCATTTATAAGTTCAGGATACCAATTTATTATGGCACCAAATTCAGTATACTTTGTAGATTCAAGACTAGTTAGGGTTTTAATTACTTCATGGGCTTTCTGCTTTCCATATAAATCAACTCCATATAAACTAAAATTCGAGTTGTTACATAATATATAATTAAGAGGATTTTTATCTTTATATACCCTATCTAATTCCTTTAGCATTTTCTCAATTTTATCAAGGGGATGACTTTCAAGTGGGAAATTCATATAATTTGGTTTACAAAATGTACAACGATTTGTACAACCACTAACAACTGATA
>CACXJP010000065.1 GCA_902768065.1 uncultured Erysipelotrichaceae bacterium | reverse complement strand
ATCCGCAGTCATAAAGTCATCAGTAGTAACTGCTCTAATAATTATTAAATTATCATAAGTTCTAAAATCTCCCATAACACCTACTGTCTTAACATCAGGCAAAGCACAGAAAAATTGAGAAAGATTCTTTTCATAACCATTTTTACTCATTTCATCTCTTAAAATAAAATCAGCTTCTTGTAATAATTTAATCTTTTCTTCAGTAATTTCTCCAATTATTCTTATTCCAAGACCAGGTCCTGGAAATGGTTGTCTCCATACCAATTCCTTAGGAATACCTAATTTCTCTCCAACTTTTCTAACTTCATCTTTAAATAAATCTTTAAGAGGTTCTATAATTCCAAGAAACTCAACATCCTGAGGAATACCGACCTTATTGTGATGAGTTTTAATAACAGCTGCATCCCCTTTTCCTGATTCTATACAATCAGGATAAATTGTTCCCTGTGCAAAATATCCTTTATCTTTTTGTTTTCTAATTTCTTTCCAAAAATCAACAACACCCTTTAATTTTGAAATAAAATGCTCTCCACAATTAACTCTTACAAAATTCATATCAAAAAGAGATTTAAAAGTATTTTCAACAAAATCACCTTCATCTTTTCTCATTAAACCATGGTCAACAAAAACACAAGTCAATTGATTACCTACTGCTTTAGAAATAAGAGCAGCCGCAACAGAAGAATCAACTCCACCAGAAAGGCCTAAAATAACTTTTTTATTCCCAATTTGTTTTTTTAATTCTTTAATTGTATTATCAATAAAATTATCCATAACCCAGTTACCTTCACAATTACATATTTCATATAAGAAATTATGTAATATATTATTACCATATTCAGAATGAGTCACTTCTGGATGAAATTGAACTGCATATATATTCTTCTTTTCATTTTCCATAGCTGCACAAGGACAATTAGTAGAAGATGCTACTATTTTATAACCCTTAGGGACCTCTGAAATATAATCAGTATGACTCATCCATACAACCGATTCCTCAGGTACATCTTTAAACAATTTAGACTTCTTACAATTAATTTTTATTTTACCATACTCAGACACTGGTGCAGTAGATACAACACCATCTTCCATCCAACAAATAAGTTGACATCCATAACATATTCCTAAAATAGGAATTCCTAACTTTAGAATATCTTTTGAATAATGTGGAGATTCCATATCAAAAACAGAATTTGGACCACCAGTAAAAATAATACCTTTATAATTATTTTTCTTAATTACCTCAATATCTGTTGTATAAGGTAATATTTCTGCATAAACATTATTATCTCTTACTCTTCTAGCAATTAATTGGTTGTATTGCCCTCCAAAATCAAGAACTAAAATCTTTTCCATAAATCCTCCTATTTATTAATTATTTTATTTAATCTATTTTTATATCTAATTGGCATAATTTTCTTTACTTTACCCTCTTCACTTACACTAACTTCAGGAATATATATACCTGTTTCTAATTCAATATAATCTGCAATTAATCTCCTATGACAAAACTCACTAGGATCCTCATGACAAAGTAGAATAATATCATCACCAAACCTAGAATATAAAATATTTAATAATTCATCTACATCTAAATTTTTAAGTCTTGTTTCATAGTAGCTATAAATATATTCATCTTCTATCATTTTACGATATACTAAATATTCCGATGGATCTTTTATTTGTTGTAATTTTTCATACCCTTCTGCATATGGTAAATATGTGATAAGTCTTGGTGCAAGTTTTTTATAAGCAGGACCAAAATAATTCCAAGCATTTCCATCATCTCCAGTAACAGAAACAGTGTTTCCTGATTTAACACTAGAATAACTTCCGGTTCCTAAAATAATATTATTCTTCATAAACTCACCACCCTAAGCTTCTTTCAAATAATTATAACATAAAAGAGTGAACACACCTCACCCTCTTTTTTTATTTTACAATATTTATTTTTTCTCTAAGAGACTTTACTTTTTCTCCATCATATACATAATCCATTCTAGGTTTAACAAAGTTCTTTGAGCCTCTTTTTTCATACTCATATCTAGGTATTAATTGTACATGAAAATGATTCATTGGCCCATCACTCATACTACATATATATACACATTCAGCACCATAAACATCCTTAATAATATTCATAACTTTCCTTGCAAGAACAAAAATCTTAGCACAAGTATCATCATCACATTCCATCATATTTTTAAAATGTTTTTTTGTACTAATAATAGTATGCCCTTCACATCTTGGATTACCAGCTAAAAAGCACTCAAAATCCTCATCTTCATAAATGACATTGTCACTATTATCACCAAACAATGCATTATCATTTTCTCTATCAAAACAAGTTGGACAAATACCTGAATCAATAAAATCAGCTAATCCAACTTTTTTTGCTAAAGCAAGCTTTTTTATTTCATCAGTTGATAAGTTACTTAAATCCATAAAATCACCCCTCAAAAATATTTCCTTGTATTATACAATAAAATAATTAAAAAAAAAAGATAGTTTTTAAAACTTATACTTTCTACTCTTTAAAGATTCACCTTCTAACATTCTAGGATCATATTTTTTCATATCCCTTGAACTACAATAACCAACATATGCATATGTACCATTTAATTTAGTTGGATCAAAACCATATATTGTCATTCTAGAATGTCCCTCCACTATAAGATATCTTTTATCATTACATGTAATTAATATAACTGGTGGAAAAGAATTTGATTTCAGATAATCAACACCATCTAAAAATGGTTTATTAGATACATCAAATATTTCCCTACCATCCATAATATTCTTAACAGCTTCCAAAGGACTTGAAGTATCATTTGAAAGGAGATTCCAATAGTCATAATCAATATAATATATGTTATTAATGTCTTCTTTATCTAACTTCATCAATTTCCATTCTAAAATCCTAGGGAAATTTTCAAACAATAAAGAGTCAGGATAACCTCTATATTGTTTCATTATTTTTAAACGTAAAGAGTTTTCATCTTCATTAGATAAATCTCCATTACTAATAATATTAGAATCTACATTTAATTCATTTAGAGAATCATTCAAATCACTATTAAACCTATTAGAATTCAATTCCCCTTTCAAAAACTCTAATATCATTTCATTTTCACTTGATTTTCTAACTACTTCCATAAAATCACCTATAAATACTATAACTTTCTTATCTTCTCAAGTAAATATAATCTATCTTTTCTAATAATTATAGAATCATCTCCACTATTAACCTTCTCAAGTATCTCATCTAAATCAAACCACTTAACAGAGGATAGTTCTTCTTTTTGGATAACAAATTGAGATTCATCATAATTAGTAATAACATAATAAAATCTTGTTAAATTTAAATTTCCCTCTAATAAGTGTAAATCACTAATTTGAAATTCTACACCTAATTCTTCCTTTAATTCTCTAACGGCTGCTTCATCACAGCTTTCTCCAGAAATAACCAACCCAGAACATAGTGCCCATTTATTAGGGAAATGTTTCTTATTTGCACTTCTCTTTTGAAGGAGTATCTGCTTCTTTTCATTGACAACAACTATTATAACTTCCCAATGTAAAAGTCCTAATTCTTGGGCTTTTTTCTTTCAACTATTTCCCCAGTAAAAGCACCATTTTTATCAACAATATCTAATAATTCCATAATATAATTCTCCTAATGATGGTGATGATGATGGTGCGGATGATTACCAAGTTCTACATGACATTCAACATCATCACAAGCCTCATCTTCTGTCTCTAAAATTGCATGACAAATATTATGTTCTGAAAGTTCTTCTCTGATTTTCTTTTTTACAGAAGAAATATCTTTAGCTTTACTTACAATATGCATAGTGGCATAATTATTAAACCCATCTATACTCCATACATGAATATGATGAATATCAATAACATCCTTTATTTTTAATAAATGATTTCTTAATTCCTCTATATCTACATCTTTTGGAGTTTTTTCTAAAAATAAATCAACAACATCTTTTAAGTTTTCCAATGAGTGAATTAAAATAAATATCGCAACACCAACACTCATAATGGAATCTAATATCTTGATATCTGTGAAATTCATAATAATTGCACCAATCAATACAACTATCCAACCAAGTACATCTTCAAGCATATGTAAATTAACAGACTTTTGGTTTATTGAATCCCCATCTTTTGTTACATAAGCTGCTATAAAGTTTAATACAACTCCTATAACTGCAAATATAATCATTCCACTATAATTAACATCTACTGGATTAAATAATCTTTTAATTGCTCCAATTATCACAAGAATAGATCCAACAAGTAAAATTGTTGTAGTGATTACTCCACCTAAAACTGAATATCTTACATATCCATATGTATATTTGTTATCAGCTTTTTTCTTACTTTTTTTTTCTAAGAAATATGAGATACCTATAGATAATGCATCACCTAAATCATGAACAGAATCAGATAATATAGCTACAGAATTAGTAAATAGTCCACCAAAGAATTCAAAAACTGCAAAACTTAAATTCAAAATAAAAGCAATTAATATATTTTTTTCAACTTTCATAATTATTCACCTAACCTAACTTATACACTTTTTATTATACAACAAAAAAAGTCATAAATAAAATATGACTTTTACTTACTTTTTTTATATTCAATAAACACACCATATGAATCCTTAATGAATAATTTATCTTTTTCTATTTTATAAGTAGTTTCAAAAGGCTTTTTATCATTTTTAAAAAGAATTGTTACTTTATCACCCTTTAATTTATATGTACAATCCTTTTTTGAACCAGTTGAAACATCATATGAACAAGTCATATCTTCATTAAAAACATACACATATGATCCATGTATCCATTTACCTACTATAGGTGAAGCATTATTCTTTTTATTATCACATCCAGTAAAGAAGAAAAGAACAAATACAAACATAACAACAATAAAATATTTTTTCATACTATAACCTCCAAACTTAAATTTTTATGTCATTTATAACAATATTCTTAATTTCATTATACTTGTCATAAAAATCTCTTTTAGTTTCTTCACTTAAGTCATTAAAATCCTTCTCAAAAACTTCATTCATCCAATCTCTAACTTCATTTAAGCTAAGATTATTTCTATTAAAAGCTGAATTAAACAACATTGGAATATTATCAAAGTGAGCTAATATATCAGCATCACAAACACATAATTCTTCAATATTAGTAGCATTTTTTGAACTACGATGATTAAATACACATCCTAAAACCCTAGACTTAATACTTTCAGGGCAATTAAATTCATCAAGAATTTTATCACTTAATATTTTTCCATTAAGATGATGATCTTTTCTTTCACCAACTTTTTCAATTAATGCAATATCATGAAGTAAAGCACCTAATTTTACTATGTCTATATCCGCATTATATTTATTAGCCAAATTAATCGCTTCATTATAAACATATTTAATGTGTTCATTCCAAAAATCATAATGATCTAAAGAACTATCCTTATACTCATTAGATTTATTAATAACATATTCTTTAACCTTTTCAATTAATTCATTCATAAATATAACCTCTCATAATATTATTATATCATCTTAACAAATAAAAAAAAGTAGAGAACTACTTTTTCTTAATTTGTATCTGGTCTCTTACTATCATCAGCAACTAATCCCATCGTATTAAGATCAATTGAAGATGAATCAACCTGACTACTCTTATCTTGATTAGAAGAAATTTTTGCCAACTTTCCATCTAATTGTAATCTGATACTTTTAGTACGATTATCACAAAAAGCTTTCAAATTATCAACACCAGTTTTAACCTGATCAGGAGTATAAAATGCACTATAATCATACCTTAAATATGGAGAAAGCATTTCATATTGAGAATCAATTAACTTATCCACCTCTCCAGTTTCAAGATAATTTGTAACTAATTCATTCATTGCTTGATGATATTTTTCAAGATAAATATCATTTTTTAATATCCAATTCCACATAGGTCTATCCTCATTAGTAGACATACAAACAGGAGAATCAATACCGTAATTAACAATAGTATTAATATCAAAATACTTAGCATTTTCATCCAAACCTGTTAACATATTAAATCTTCCAAAGGATAAATTGTAATCCCATGGTAACATAGTCATCTTACCATCTTTTTCTAATAAATAATAATTATGAATAGACTTACCCGTATAACTATCATAACTCAACAAGAAGTTATGAACAGCAAAATATCTTATAACTTCATCAACATTAACAGCACTATCAATTTTATGATTTGAATTCAATAGTTTTAATGAGTTAATTAATCTTACTTCATCATCCATTGTTATATCAGTTTTAGAATTACTAAAAATATCAGAATAATTTGTTGTTTTATCTCCTCTATAAGCTAATGAAGCACCATAATTCTTACCATTTGTTTGTTCAGGCTTATATAAATTTCCATCTAAATTATTTCTCTTAAGAAATGATTCGCTGACTTCCTCAACAGCTGAATAAATACCTATTGGTCTATTATTAATTTTCAAATAAACATAACTATCAAGTGGTGCCGGAACACCCATCTTCCTAAAAAGATAGTATGAAATATGATCATTCAAATAAGTTGCATCTCCAAACACATTATTTAAATTTAAAGTATCCAAACCAAAATATGTTTGTTTTTTGTCATATTTATCAAAATCAACCTGATAACTAAATCTTGTAGAGGCTGGTCCACCAGAAGGACCTTCAGTAATATTTTTTAAACTACTGTTGCCTTTTGTCCTAAATGCAACATTTTCAAAAGTTTCGCCATCTATAGATATTTTTACTTTATAATTTGTTTTATCTAATGGATTAGCAACCAAATCTTTCCAATCATCTTTTGCAATAGTAATGCTTACTTCATGCATATGTTCTGAATCGAATATTCTTTCATCATATAAAGCATTTTTAGAAACTTCTGGATAATCAATAACAAGTCTTCCACCATTATTATTCTTTCCTAAAAATCCTAAAATAAAAAAGAATATAAGAAATAGAACAATACCAATTATTATATATCTTATAACTTTCTTTTTTAACATAAATAACACCTATTTACTATCTTAATTCAACAGTTGAAGGAACACCGTTTGAAGCTTGAGCAGCTCTTCCTCCAGGTCCTTTTCTAAGAAATCCTAAAATAAAGAAAACTAACAAAGCAACAATCACTACAGCTCCAACAATTATACCTATTTTCTTTCCATCCATATTATCACTCCTTACAATAATACCACACTATAATTATATCATATTCAACAAATAATATTTACATATAAATATCAAAAAATATATATTATGTAAATAATAGTGAATAGTATAATATTTTTAAAAAATATACATGAAAATGTGATAATATATATATAATAACGGAGGTATAATATGAGTACTGAAAATGCATTAATAATGAAAATGACTGAAATCCCCTCTAGTTCTGGAAATTTAATTTCAGTCAATACATCAAATTCAACCAATCTCGCAGAAAGACTATCACACAGTGTTGAATCTGCAAATGAAGAATTAATTAAAGTTAGAAATGAAGGTGAAGTCCTTTCTAACTATAGAGACTCAATTTCAGCATCAGAAGGTTCAAG
>CACXJP010000064.1 GCA_902768065.1 uncultured Erysipelotrichaceae bacterium | reverse complement strand
ACTTCAGACATAGTATTTTCAATCAAATCACTATTCTCTCCTGAAGCTAAGCCTAAAATATTTTCTACCTTTTCAATTTTTTTAGTATTTTTAAGAAGATCTGCAAATTTTTTCTTTGTCTCTTCATCAATTTCTTTATCAGACTTCATTACAAAATTAATTCTATCTTTATATTTTGACCCTGTTGTAGTTACTCCTACTACAACTTCAATCTCTGTTCCATCTTCTTGAGTAAATTTAAGAACATCTCCAACTTTTCCCACTGATTCATCTACTGTTACTACGTATCTATCTCCTATTTTTGCATAACCTTCTTCATCATATTTGAATTCTTCATGTTCAAAAATTTTCTTTGAATTATCATCAATTTTTTCTTGATCTATATATACATATCCAATTTCTTTGAAATTATTTTCTATCTCTTCTGTTTTCTTAGTAGTAGTATCGTTCTTTCTAAGCGCAGCTGTTGTTGCTGCTGTTGTACCAGCTGCCGCAGCAGATCCTGCCGATGAATATCCGCCAGAAGAGTATCCTCCTCCGCCACCGCCACCGCTGTAGCCTCCTCCAGAATAACTAGAACCACTTGAGCCTCCTGACTTACCACCAGAATTAGTGCTTGATTCATCTTCTTTATATTTAAGAGAACTCTGAAGTTGTGTATGTGTTTGCGATACTGTATTTAATATACTTGCTGTATTTTTTACTTTAGTAACACACGCTTCTATATTTGATGCGATTACGTTTTTTGCTGAAGCAAAATCAAATCCATCTTCACAACTTGTATCATATCCACTAACACTACTACTTAAATCTGATACTTGTGATGCAACCTTTCCAACTGCTGAAGATGCAGAATCAACATTACCAGTTTCTATCATAAATACGCTCATAAGAATACCTCCGTATTTCTATTTACTATTTTTTACAGGTGTTGCATATCCATATACTTCACTACGGCTTCTATCATTATGTATTGCAACACAACTACCTCCTGCTGCACCTGAAGTATTTCCTTCTATTGTTGTAATTGTTCCATCTCCATTATCTTGTATAACAAATCCAACGTGATCTGTAGTTCCATCTGGAGATCCACCTTTGGCAAAATCAAATAATACAACATCTCCAGGTTGTGGAGTATAATCATCAGGGCTTTCTCCATTATATTGTGCTGCTTGATCCAAGTGAATTGCTGCACCTGATCTTTCAAGTGACTTAAATATAGTGTTATCATCTTCATGTCCAGCTATTGAAGAACGCTCAATATCATATCCATTTCTAATTAACATTTCTGATACGAAATCAGAACACCATTGTCCATCATTGAATCCTGAATAATCTCCAATTGTATTTCCTTCTTCAGATAATATAGATTCAATAAATGCTTTATTATCTGCAGCATTTGCACTAGATCCTGATGATGATACTAGATTACTTATTGTACTTGATGCTGTTGTATCTACTGCTGTTGCTGTTAATTTTGGGGAAGATGCTGCAGTTAGATAAGTATTAATATTCTTTTTTCTTGTCTCTAAATCAGTTCTCATTTGAGCAAGTGGAGAATCGTATGAAGCTTTAGCAGCAGATGATGCATTTGCTCGATCAGATTCTGTTTGGGCAGTTGTTGACTTTAATTTTATATATTCTTTATATTCATCACAAGCTTTAGCAAAATTATTCATTTGAGTTACAATTCCCGTATATTCACTAACAAAAGAATCTGCTTGTGAGTTAATACTATCATGTGAAGGTCCTTTCCATGATCCTTCTAGGCCACTCATTTCAGTTTTATAACTTTTAAGATATTGTTCTAAGGTAGTTGCATCATTTGTTACTGTTCCACTACTTACCATCTTATCACCATACTTTCTATTCTATAATTTATTTTATCATTCTATAAGTAAAAAAGAAACATCCTTTACAAATAAATTTTGAAAAAAGTGTCTAATATTACTACAAAAAGCCCATGTTTTTATGGGCTTTTATATTTAAATGTTTTCTATATAACTTGTATCTTCATTTATTTTTTGAACCACTTCTTCAATGTTATACTTCTCAAATGTACTTTTTACTACTTCTACATCTTTTAAGAATAACTCAATGTATGCAAGTAATAACTCATCTATCTTTGTAATTCCGATACTCTTTAAATATCTTATTACATCCTTGATATTTTCACATTCTATTTTAATTAAGTCTATTACACCTTCATCATTTTTTTCTTCTAGGTCGGATATCAACTTTGGTGATAGACCTTCTTCCAATAAAAACTCCATCTTATATCCTCCTACTTCTTATCATGTTCTTTATTTTATTAAAATTATTTTGATCTATTATTGTATTATATGTTATGGCATATAATAGACTATCATCTAATCCATCTACATTTGCTTGATGTAATAGATATAAAACTCTACGAACTTTTAATACTGATATTCTTGTTCCATTAAAATCATATACAAGAGGATCAGTTGGATCTATGTATTCATCTAATTCCTCTATTCTTGGATCTCTGAAATTGTAGAAGTTAATATCTGCTTCTTTATCTCTAACAGCTTTATCAAAAAACACTTGATTTCTTACTACTGGATCAACAGTCATAGTTTGGGCTTGCTTATTATTATCATTTAATCCTCTATACATACTATTATCATTTGTGATTTCTCCTCTTAATAATAGCTTTGAAGAATTAAAGAAAGCAAATGGTCCTTCTGGAATCATAGGACTTCCCATACAACTTTGTTTCATATATGAAGCATATATCTTATAAAATATTAAATCTTTTGGATCTGCTATTTTTAATCTACTTAAATTATCTTTAATGTAATCATAACCTAATGGACTTGTTTCAATAAATTGATCTATTGTTTCTTCAAAATTTGTTGATCCTAAGAAAGATAATGCTGGACATGTCAATGTACCATTTGAAGTTTTCTTAAATGATAAATGATATGCACGGAATTTACGATAATTGTTAACTAATCTTTCGTGACTTGTTGTTAGTATATGATGGCATTGATCAAATACTTCTCTTATATTGAATCCAAGTTTTTCTAGGAAATCTATATTTTTAACATAGTCTTCTGATCTTCCCGGAACAATTGGTGAATCACTTTTTCCACTTTCTTGTCCTGGTTCTCTGTGTTGTCTTCTAGAACTTGATCTAGTTTGTTTAACTAATGCTGGGATAACTTTTAAAAGATCAGGTGAATTAATTCCTCTAGTTTTACTATAATTAACTATGTTTGTAATTGTTGTTTTATCACAGTTAATAAGCATTCTAGACATTCTTATATCATCTTTTAGAATATTGAATGTAGGGAAATTATTTGCTCTTAGACAATCAAATACCTCATCCATATTTGTTAAATCTCCATATGTTAAGATATCGTCTTGAACCTTTTGAGGTAACAAATTAAAGTCATATCCATATTTAGTAAATAACTTTCTAACATCATTGATATTTAATCTTTGTAAATTTAATGCAACTGGTGTATTTGTTGGAGTTGAAATTGTCATTTGATTTCTATTATAGACAAGTATTGAATATAAAATACCTTTTTTCAATTCTATACTTAAATCACTATTTCTAATTGCATCTACAATTACGTCAATATCTTCTATAAGTTCAGAGTTATTTGGATCTTCCAAGATACCTAGAATTTTTATTAATTTTTCTTTATCTTTTTCTAATTTTTCTATTTCCTTTTCTTTTTGTTCTCTTGTTGCTTGATTGTCTTCCTTTATTCTCTCAACTATTTCAAAGAATTTTACTATTGCCTCTTTTTGCTTGTTACTTATTTTAAATGTTGTATGATTATTAGCATTTGATTCTAATATTACTTTTATTGATTTAAGTGTATTATATAAGTTCTTTTTACTTAATTCATCTAGCGATGATTCTTCAAGTATATCCTCAAACATTTGCATATCTATTTCTAATATAGCATTTATGTCTTCTTTAAAACGTATTAACTCATCAGCATATCTATCTATAGAAGAATTATATGTTTCTCTTGTTATTTCAATATCGCTATCATAATTTTCAATAGTCTTTTCAATAAAATCTATTATTCTTTGTTCTAACATTATAATTCTCCTTTCTACTTTTTACCGTTTCCATTACTTTCTTTTTTTGCAGGTTCATTTTCTTCAAACATTGTTCTCAAAGAAGATTTTTTTGTTTCATTCTTTAATGCTTTTTCTATTCTCTTATCTGTTTCAGATGATATTTCCATATCTCTTGTTGCATTTCCACTCTCAATATTTGCTTTTAATCTATTTAATTCGCCTTGATATCTTCGTACTCTGTCATCATGATCTCTTAATTGGAATTGTTTTCCATATGAGAATACTACTCCAACAATGATAGCATCTTTCTTCCCTACTGGAATATATAATACTTTAACTCTTGAAGTTGATGTTACTTGAACACCATTTTTCTTTAAATAATTATCTCCTTCTTGAGCAGGTAATGAGAATTGTGTTGTTGTTTCACTTCTATTTCTAATTGCATTTAATGCTTCCATTAAATCATCATAATATTCAGGTGAAATTCCTTTATTTAAATCTTCTAGTCTTACATCATCTTCAAACATTGATTTTTTATCATTTCTCATTAAGTAGAATAATTTTCCTTTTTCTTCTGTTTCTTCTACTGGTTCTTTTCCTGTTTCTTTTTCAATAGTTGCTACACACTCGAGAATATCAGCAATTCTCTTACTTACTTTTTTAATTATATCTTTATACTCAAGACATTCACTATCTAGAGAATCAAGTAAATCTAAAATTACTTTAATTTCAAATGTTGCTTCTGCAACTATTTTTTTATTATCATCAAATGACATATTTCTATATAGATTTATTCTATTTTCTTTTTCTTTATATAGTGTTGATGTCATGTATCCATTAACTCTTTCCTTATCTTGTTTTGACATTAGTTGTAGGAGCTTTTTATTTTTATTATAGAATTCAGTTCCTTTATTGATGATTGCTATTTGTTCTTGATATGGAATATCTTCTGTTGCATCAACTAATATTCCATTTAATTCTTTTAATATACTTTCTGTTGACTGTTTGTGTTCTTGATATAGTGCCTCAAGTGCCTCTTCCGGAGTTAAATCTTCATATAAAACTTTATCAATTAAGTATTCTCTTGCTATTTCAATTGAACTCATAATTATTTCGGCTTCTTCTGCACTTGGATTATTAATACTTATTATTCTTGAATCTCCAAGACCACAAACCAATCTTACTATTTTTTCAACGACATCTTTTTTTGATAATAATCTATTTATTTTCTCAAGTACTTCTATATCTATTTCTTTTATTTCATCATTTTCATCTTCTATTTCTTCTTCTACTTCTTCTTTGCTGCTTTCTATTTCTTCTTGAATTTCATCTTCATGTTCAATAATCATTTCTTTCATAAATTCATTGTTTGTTTCTATAATAGAGGCTAAAAGATAAATTGCTTCATCATCAGTTAATTCTAATACACGTGTGATTTCATCTAGCATTTCAATATTATCAATTATTTCACTTTGATATCCATTACCAAAGATTGAACCAAATTCCACTAATTTTCTCTTCAATTGTTTTCTTGAATCTATGGCACTATCTGATATTAATTCCTTACCTGAATGGAACTCTGCTAACTTAGGCTCTAATTCCTCTAACACTTCAATTGCAGCTTCTTTTTGTTCTGCAAAGTCGTCATCAAACAATAAAACTTGTGAATGTAAGAAACATAGATTTATAATTTCATTTATTATATTATCTACTTCTTCTTCATCTTGATATATACTTAATAGTATTTCTCTTATAGCTTGTTTCATTTCAGTTGAAGATTCATTATAAGTCAATGCAAAATCGACTTTAGAATTACTTAAAGTCTGTAGTAAATTTTCTACAATTTCATACTTAGTATTATTGTCTCTTATATATTCAAGTTCTCCGTCGATATTAAGAATTAATGCTTCCAATTTGTTCAAAATAATTGAAATTAATTCTGCTTTATCCATCTAAAACACCTCTATTCTACTATTCTTAATTATACTATAAATGGGCAACAAAAAAAAGTAGTTTATCTACTTTTTTTAAATGCTTTACTTTCATCATTATCTTCAAAAATCGTTTCATCTAGAGATGGCTTTGTTTCTTCATCTACTAAGGACTCAAATATTGAATAAAAACTTGGTGTAATATTATTCTCTAGTTGTAACTTTGTGATTTGTTTTTTTAAATCAGCACAGCTTCTTTTTGATTTATCTTTATTTAATTGATAAGCCATTTTTTTTAATGTGGGCTCCGTTACTTTTAAATCCTTTTGTTTAGATAATCTATTTAATTCATATATGATTCTATCTATATCAGATAAAATTTTTCCTCTATATATATATGATTTATTTTCATACTCTTCTGGAGATACTTTTTTCATCATTTGAAGTTTATCTAATAGTTTCAAATATCTTTTCTTTTCGTCTGGAGTAATCTTTTTTGATGTAATTAGTTGTTCTACTAATTGAATATATCTTTCAATATTCATAGACACCACCCCTTAAAAAACCACACGTATTATACTACTTTTTGGGTATTTTGTCAATTATCTAAATACTGTAAAACCTTTTTAAGAGAACAGTTTACAACGTTTTCTATTGTCTTAGATACCTTTAAAAAAAAGAGGGATGTTTTATTATTATAATCTTTCTTTTTAGGTAGATAATTACTGGGGTTTATTTCTTTTCCTGATTTTAGGTCTTCCTCGAAATGTTTGATGGCATTATCTGATAATACTTGAGTATTTTCATAATAATTATTTCTATTAACAAAAGTAATTATATAAATAATAATCATTATCAGAAGTGATCCTTTAATTATTTTCTTCATCTAATACCTCCAGATAACATTTAGAAAAAGCTATCGCTGTATTTAATACCTCTGATGTTGTGTTTTCATAGCCTCCTATTTCTAGTAATATTAATTTACCAGAAAAATCTTGATTATATACACCATTTACACCAGGCCCCTCTTTTTTATAAATACCTTTACTTAATCCAGGATAATAATTATTTACTTTATTATTAATCTTTTCTATGAACTCATTATTTTGTTCATAGTTGGGATTTTCAAGACCTAATAGAAATATTATTTTAGCGTAATCTTTACCATCTATTCTTATAGTTGTTTTATCTTTTTCAAGGCTATCTCTGTGAATATCGATATAATATTCTAAAGAAGGATTATTTATTTTTGCATTTTCAATTAATAATCTTATAGCTTGAGGCATAATTCCAATTATTATCATTTAGAATATTCTTTACAGATTCTTCTTCTACATATGTTTTATATCCTCTTTTATTGAAGATCCCTTCTAAAATATAGTTATTCATTATAACAGTTGGATTAACATAATACTCACCAATATTAGTTGATTTATATTCTTCTGTTGGATGAGAATTATATAAATATATAACTGGTTTTTCATTTGTTTTATTTTCTGTTACTTCTTTGTAAGATTCATTTAATAATAGAATTGGATTTTCATAATTTTGGTTCATCATTCTTTTAACAATATTTTCTTCTTTAAAAGAGTTATTTACTACTATATTTATTAATTCTTTATCTGTTATCTCTACCTTTTTCTTTTCTAAATACTTATATGTTGTATAAATACTTAAAAATATGATTAATATTAAGAATCTCTTTTTTCTTCTTTTTGATTTGGTTTTCATCTTATCACCAAATAGAATATATAATATTACTAATCATTTATTTGTCGATTATAGTTCTTATGTATACTTTTATTTAGGGAACTTGCAATAAGGGATGATAATCTTTCTATAACAAAATCTATATTTGTTGGAGTAACAATAAAGTTTTCTTCATTATTATTACTCATATCTACAACAGTTGGTATTCCAATAGCAATAACTTCACTATTAATTGTTCTTTTTGATATTTCTCCTCTACTATTATTTATTCCACTTCCAGGATTAATCCCACTATTTGTTATTTGTATTGTTTTTATTAATCTATCTTTGTTACTGGCTTTTAATGAGTCAATTACAATCAATTTTGTCGGTTGTACCTCATTTATTATGCTCTTAATAATACTTATAGATTCTATTCCGGTATTACCAATAACATCGGGTTTATATATTGATACATTTGTAAAACCATCTTCTACTTCTCCAAACTCAAATAAATATCTAGTTGGTAATAATTTATCTATTGTTAGTGGTCCAAGAGAATCAGGTGTTGATTTTGAGTTGCCTAATCCAATTATTACAATTACATCATTGCTCTTTATTTTTAAATATTTTGAGAATTCTTTAACAAACACTTTTTCAAGATTATTATATGATTCATAGTCTGTAATATCATCAAAAAATATTGTAGAATAATCATAATTTTTTTCTTTGTTTGACAGAACTTTTATATCATCATAAGATGTTAAACTACCCTCATTTTTTGTGTTTTTTTGTTCATATAGTAAATCTGTTCTAATATAATTATCGTTTAGATTTATTTTATGCATATCTATCACCTTTTATATTATTGACTTTTTGGTCGATTTTATTTGCATTTTTTGTTATTTTTTGGTAGAATTAATGTGTTTACAAAAAGTGAGGTGAAAATATGCCAAATATTAAGAGTGCTAAAAAACGTATGCGTTCAAATGCTAAGAAGGCTGAAGTTAATACTTTAGTATATTCAAGTATGAAAACTGCAATTAAAAAGTTTGAAAAGGAAGCTAAGGCTGGAAACAAAGAACAAGCTAGCAATAATTTAAATATAGCTTTACAAAGAATTGATAAAGCTCACAATAGTGGTTTAGTTCATAAGAATAAAGCTGCACGTTTAAAATCAAGATTAACAAAGATGAATAACTCTATAAAATAAGCCAATTAGTTAATTGGTTTTTTTATTTTACATTTTATTCTTAAAAATTGATTTACTATTTATATATAATCATATAAAATTATTATATGTATGGAGGATAATATGAAAAAAGTTTTTGTATTAGGCTTGCTATTAATATTGATAGGATTGATATTGAATTACAAAGATACTTTACTTCAATATGCAAGTAAATATTATGGCGGTTTTAAAAAAGAAGTCGTAATGGATAATGTAAATGAGTATTATAGAGATTATGATTTTGAATTTGTTCAAAATACTAAGAACTTCTATCCAAATAATAAGCAAGAATTATTAAATGTTTATTATACAATTATTAATTCAGGTAATACAGAGTTTACTTTTTATTGTCCTGGAGAGTATGCTGATTGTCTTAATGATGTTCAGGCAATTTCAAATGATCAGACACTTTTATCTGATATTAATAATTATGTTCATCCTTTTAATAGTTTTAAACATGTATCTACAGAATATGATTCTATTGGAAGAGTTACATTAACTATTCAAAAAGCATATACTCAAGAAGAAATTAATTTAGTTAAAACAAAGGTTGATGAATTATCTACTCAATTGATTATTCCTAATGATTCAACTTATAATAATATTTTAAGAGTACATGATTACATAATAAATAATAGTAAGTATGACTCTGATAGAAGTGATAAAAATATTATCAATTATAAATCTGATATAGCTTATGGTCCACTGTTTGAAGGATATGCGATATGTGGTGGATATACGGATTTAATGCAGTTGTTTTTAGAAAAGATGAAGATAAAAAGTTTTAGAGTATCAAGTAATCAGCATATATGGAATGCTGTTGACTTTGAAACATATATGGAATGCTGTTGACTTTGAAAATAATTGGTTAAATTTAGATTTAACTTGGGATGATCCAATTGTAAATGATGGATCAATTGATTACTTAGAACATAATTTCTTTTTAATAGATACAAATAAATTACATCAGATAGAAACTACAGAACATGAATTTGATTATGATAGATATTCAGAATTAAATACATAAAAAAAGCTTCATTATGAAGCTCTTTTTATTATCTAATCATAGCATAAGAAGATTAATGGATCACCATCAAATTGACATGACCAATGTGGATTCTTTCCTTTTATATATACACTTCCATCATCATATAATTCTCCTTCAAGATCATCAGTCTCACAACTATAATACTCACTATCTCCATCACAATTTTCTTCTCCAAATATACTATTGAAAAGAGAAACATTATAATCAATTGATTCATTAGGTCCTGCAGGCATTTCATATGTTTGTCCATTTAATACATATGCAATGTGTAATTCAGAATACTTTGAGTCAACTATTTTTATCTTTATATATGCATTATGTCCAAAAGCAGTATTTGCAGCTTCAGGGCTATAATAAACACCTTTACTTACATTTAAATTATTATATAACATTTCTTCTGATCCCCCAACATAGTATATATAATATGGAGTTGTATCAGATTTTCCTTCTTCCGAGATAGCATTTTCATTATCTATTGGAACTGCTTTTAGAGTTGCACTTAGTCTTGCAGTTACTGTTTCTATTGGTTCTTTTTTTACTCTTACTGTTATTGTTGCTGTTGTCATCTCACCTGCTTGTAATTGTCTTTTGGCAACTTGATTTGTTACTTCAAAGTATTGTTTATTGTTATTATCAACAAACAAATAAAAATCTGCACCTACTCCATTTGATTCATTTTTTATTTTTATTGTTACTGTTACTGTATCATCTTTTTTTGATAATGATGTTAAATCAAGTATCGCAGTAGTATCACTTGTTATTGTAACAGTATTACCTTCAGTGGGGTTTACTATTGGAAGATTTGGACTTTCATTTAAAAATTTAACTTTAAAGTTATTTCGATTTACTGAAGCACTTCCTCTTCCTGTTATATTCAAATTAATATTTTCAATCACAGCATATCCTATACTTACTACAAGTATTGCAATAAGTACAAATGAAAATGCTTTTATTCTTTTCCTTCTCATATATATCACCCTCTACTATACACATTATATATTTTTTAACAAAAAAAAAGACAATATTAATATAATATGTCTATTTTTCTATAATATAATTGTACACTTCTTGGATGGTTTTTTCAAAATCATATAAATTAACATTAAACCAATTAGTATTGAATTGATGGTTAAAGAAAGTATATTGCCTTTTGGCAAATCTTCTTGAATT
>CACXJP010000063.1 GCA_902768065.1 uncultured Erysipelotrichaceae bacterium | reverse complement strand
TTACCTTCAAGAGCTCTTTTCTTTCTTTCAGCAAGCTCAATTTGTCCTTCAATACAAGATTTAGTATTTAATACTAAAATACCTCCAACAACAACAATAGCTCCTATTTTAGCTATGTTTGCAAACTTAATACTCATATCTTATCCCCCTCAATATGTCCACATATTATACCACAAAAAAGCAATTTTGTCAAAAGAAGAACTTTAGTATATAATAGTTAAAGGTGATATATATGAAAAGATTTAATGAGTTAGATGAAGGTTTTATTTGTGAAAATTGTAAGAGAGAAGTAAAACCATTAAACTACTCTTCTAGAGATCATTGTCCATACTGTTTATATTCTAAACACGTAGATATTAATCCAGGAGACAGAAGTAATGAGTGCAAAGGATTATTAAAACCAATAGGAATAGAAAAACATAAGGACACTTACAAAATAATATATAAATGTGAAAACTGTCATCAAGAGCATAAAAATATCATCGCAAAAGATGATGATATGACAGAAATTATAAAAATATCCCAAATACAATAAATATCCACAATAATTGTGGATATTTTTTAATTAACCATTTTAGCATGTATAACTTTCCTACCACTATTATCATCATTACAAGTAGATAAAGTTAATATTTTATCATTTGAATTAAGCTCTTCGCCAAAATCAAAGATACTTCTAGATTTTAATGTAGTTAAAAACTCACTATACTCATCATTGCTTTTAAATAAAACATTTAAATAATATATCTCAGGATCACTATTATATACAGAAAAAATATTATATATATATTTACCCTTTTCAGTATAGATTATTATTTTATGATTTGATTTATTAAACCAACCATCTGTAAAAAGATTAGATAATCCTCCAAAGGCAGTTTTATTAAACAAATTATGACCATATATAATAGTATTTTTATCTTCCATCAAAGGAGCATTTCTATAATCCATAAAAATCCATCCTCCAATAGAATAATCTTTATTAAAATCATGTGATAAATAATAGTCATTATCATTACCTAAAACTATTGGATAATTAATATTTGTTCCATCAACAACAATCCAAGCAACTGTATCTTTATTTATTTTTTTCAATTCTGAAATATCTATGTCTGAAGTTTTGTAAGATCCATATTTATTATATAAGTTTGTAATTACTCTACTGTCATTGGCTTTAGAATCATCTGAATTTTCAACAACGCTATCATCATCATCAACATACACTTTCACATCATTAGATGCATAACCGTATCTTGCGAAAAAAATATATCCAAAAAACAAAACTACAAGTATGAGAAAAGAAACAGGATTATTTTGAAGTTTCTTAAATATTGACTTAATTTTATTAAATATATTAGATTTAAAAATTTTTGATAATAAATCAAAAAAACAATAAAAATAAAAATAAAAACCCCTAGATAATAATAAACACAAATTATAGAAACCCTTTGCAGTTACCTCAAAAGGAAAAATAATAATTCTAATTATCTTTTTAATCATATAATATCATCATCCACTACAGAATAAGGACTTAACTGAGGGGTATCAAAAAATTGGTCTTTATTCTTTAATTTTAATTCAACAGTGTTTTCTAATTTTTCAATACTATCTACCTTAAGAGTAGATTCAATAGAATTATTAATTGGAGTTTGATATACTTCATTATTATTTTGAATTATAGGTACTACCGGAGGAGTATTCTCTATTGAAAAACTATTATTATCTTGTATAACAGGTACTACTGGAGCAGCATTTTCTGTTGAAAAACTATCATTATTTTGTACAACAGGTACTACTGGAGCAGCATTTTCTGTTGAAAAACTATTATTATCTTGTACAACAGGTACTACTGAAGAAGTATTTTCTATTGAATAATTATTATTCTCCTGAGGTATAGAAAACTGATTATCCACAACCATATTTTGCATAGATAAAGCTTGTTCTTCTGCCTCTTCTTCCACAATTTCCGCTTCAATTTCACTGCATATTTTTTTCTCTCTATTTTCAGCAAAAGTCACAATTAGGCCTGTAATAAGTGAAAAAGCAATTATTATTATAAAAATAATATATATTAAATTCATACTTACACCTTCCTAATTTAGACTTTCATCTATTATCAATTATACAATAACAAAATTGCAATTTACATTACAATGTAAAACAAAAATGTCTAATTTACACTAATTTTTAGGTCTAAATAGTAAAGTTAACACAAAAGAAAAAATAATAGATGCACTAATTCCAGTTGCAGTCATATCAAACATCCCCGTTAATAATCCAATCAAACCATTAGAATGAGACTTAAGAATTGCTGCATGAATCAAAGAATGTCCAAAACTTGTTATAGGAAGAAGTGCTCCTCCACCAACATGACTAACTATAAAATCATAGATACTAAAAGTATCTAGAAAAGCTCCAATACAAACAAAAATACTTGTTATATGTCCGGGAGATAACTTGGTATTATCAAGAATTATTTGAGCAACACAACAAACAAAACCACAAAATAAAAAAGAATAAATTAAAAGCATCAAATCACCTCCAAACTAACTGCATGACAAATTGAATTAATACTTTCTTTTTGATATAACAGCGTAGGAGAAAACAAAGCTCCTGTTGCCATTACCAAAACTTTTTTTATTTTTCTTTCTCTTAATAAACTATATATGTAGGAATAAAGAACTAATGCACTACAAGCTGGTCCACTACCACCAGCATTTACATCTTTTTGTTTATCTAAATCATATAGCATAACTCCACAGTCATTATAATTATTCATATCAATATCATAATTGTTTTTCATATAATCCTTTACAATTTCAACACCATATTTTCCTAAATCACCAGTAAGTATTAAATCATAATATGAAATATCTCTTTCAGTTTCTGATAAATGTCTAGTTAAAGTATCTATAACACTAGGAGCCATGCATCTTCCCATATCATTAGGATCATTTTGCTCATAATCAACAATTCTTCCAAGCGTAGCACATTCTACCCTAATATCTGATTTTTCATTCGTAAGCAAACAAGCCCCAGCACCTGTTGCAGTAAATGTTGAACTCTTTGGTCGAGGCGCTCCATATTCAGTCGGATATCTAAACTGTTTTTCAGAACTCATATTATGTGAAGAAACAATACATATTGCATTATTAATAAATTTAGATTCAATCATACAAGAGGCAATAATAATACCCAAAACACTACTACTACATGCACCATAAATACCAATAAATCCATTACCAACACCACAACATCCATAACATGATGCACTTATTTGATTAAGTAAATCTCCTCCAACAATCAAATCAATTTCATTCTTTTTAAAACCACTCTTTTTAAGGATCATAACTAAAGCATCTTTAACCAACTTTATTTCTGCCTTCTCCCAAGAATCTTCACCAAAATATAAATCTTTATAACTTTTATCAAAATACCTTCTCAAAGGCCCCATCTTTTCATATGGACCACAAACAGTAGAACACTCTTCAATGTAAGTATTATTAAATTTAAACGTCATTATATCACCTCAATCAAGTATCTAATTAATCCAAAGAACCAAGCAGAAACAATTCCATATATAATTACACTCCCAGCAAGTTTAAACATATTAGACCCTATTCCATATATTAATCCTTCTTTTTTATAATCTAGGCTACTACTAGTCATAGAATGGGCAAATCCAGTAATTGGAATTATTAAACCACACTTCATCTTAGCAACCCATTTATCAAAAAAACCCAATGCTGTAAAAAGACTTGCTAAAAATATAAAAGTTAGAACCATTATATTATTAGCTTCCGTTCTTGATATCCAATGACATAATATTTCAATCTCAATTTCCCCCAACATACCAACTACCCCTCCAGAGAAAAAAGCCACAAAAGCATTCATCACTCTATCTTCTGGAACTTTATACTTGTCTGCAATTTTATTATATTTAGTATTTTTCATCTAATCACCATTAATATATTGTCCAAATATCTAACAATAATACCAAAAAACTTAGGCAACCAAATTATTCCTAAGTTTCTTTAATATTTTACTCTCATTTCTTGACACTTGTACTTGACTCATACCTAGTATACTAGATGTCTCACTTTGAGTTAATTCTTCGTAATATCTTGCATATATTAATTTTTTTTCATCAAATGACAATTTATCTATTTCACCCTTTAAATCTAAAACATCTGGACTTGTTTCATCATAACATTTAACAACATTTATATTATCATCAATTGAGGTAACTTCATCTGTTGCAATTAAGGCACTATCAATTAATTCTTCTTCAACATCCAAATATAAAGATACTTCCAAATTAGTTGGCACTCTTCCTAATTTTTGAGTCATTACCTCTCTACAGTCAAGAATTTTCTTTTTCAAATCAATAAGATTTCTACTTATTTTCATTGAGCAATTTTCTCGAATATATTTATTAACCTCTCCTACAATATAATAATAAGCAAATGTTGAGAATTTAGTATCATAATTTGAATTATAATGCTTATATGCATCAATAAGTCCCAACATTCCAACCTGATATAAATCATCACGATCATATCTTTTAGGATATTTACTTATGATTTTATATATCAACCCATCATATTCCAAGAGTTCTTCCATTATCCTCCTTTCACAAACAATATAAATCATTATAAAAAAAGAATCTACCAATTCGACAAAGGTAGATAAAAATAAACAAATATAATCCTACTTAATACCCAATTTGAAATCCATCACAATCATATAATAGACTTCTTCCCGTATGATGCGTATCTTTTGTATGTTTAAAAAAAACAACAATTATCTTATTATTCTTAGCCATATATAAATATGACGAACAAGAACACCTTTTACCATCCACACTATCTTTAACCTTACTAAAACGACCATCAACGTGAGATATAATATCCTTGTAGTCAACATAATTATCCTTAGTAAATTTATTTACTTGCATCATAGATATAAAATTTACTTTACCTACATCTATCTCACTTATTTGTTCTAAATAATTAATAACTTCATCATATGAATCAATATAATTTTTAATTAACAAACAATTAATAACATATTTATTTTTAGAATTAATTTTTTTTAAATCATCAAATCCTATAGTTTTTACTTTAAAAATACTATTATTAATTTCATCATTATAGTGATGTCTACTGATTTGTATAGAGCTTAATTTATATTTATTTAATATTTTTATGCTTCTTTCAAGAAAAAAACCATTTGTATTTATACTCACTTTTAAATCATATTTCTTTAATATTTTAAAAAGTTCATTCAATTTTTTTAAATATAGCAATGGCTCTCCACCACTTATAGATACACTACTAACTTTCGAACTATATTCATCTAAAAAAAGTTTTAAATCAGAAATGTTAACTATGTTAGTATCTTTTTTTTGGTTAATACAAAAAGCACATTTTGCATTACAAAAATTTGTAAAATTGATAAATAAAGGGAATTTTTCAGAATAATTACAACAAAATGGTCTAATATGATATTGTCTATCCTTAAAATATACTTTCATTTTTACTTAATCCTAAATGCAGGAGCAACTCCCAATGTTGAGTTATAGTAACCTGTTTGAAATTGGCCATATCTATTAATTGATAAGAAGTAATAGTCAGAAGTATTTGAAGCACCTCTAAGCCAATAATCATTATAAGAACCATTATATGCTTTTTGCGATCCAACCCATAAAACTCTTTGTACTACAGAACAGCCACCACAACCACAAACCGATTGATCTATTGTAGTAGTACCATTCTTCTCATAATACCCCAATTGTGAGGTTTTATTTTTTGCAGCATCATCAGAATATCCACTACCTCCCATTATTTCCGTTGGGGATAGTAAAAATAGTTTCTGATTTTCCTGAACATAAGTGCTAGTACCACGCTCACCACCAGATACAACACGTGTATCTGCAATAACACTTTGCAAATCACTTGGTAACTGATTAAAAAGTGTATCATTTAAATATGAATTAACTAAAGACGCAGGATATCCACCTCTATTCTGAACATAACTATTATTCATTGCCATATTAGTAACAATATCAATAAATTCAACTACAAATCCACAAGCAGTTTCTGAATAACTAGAATCAGAACAAGTATCAGTAACTACTGCATTAGCTACTCCATTACCATCATTTGATGGTAGATTTGAAATTCTTACTCTATAATCTTTATTATTTATTCTTACCGTTTTTATATCACCCAATTTATATTTACTAATATTTCCATCTCGAACTGCATTTTGTATAGTTTCCCATGAATCTTCAGCAAAAGATTTTGTAACATAAGGCGTTGAATCAGAAATAGTTCTATTCTCTATAGCAGAAATATTTTCTATTGGATTAGCTATTACCTTTCCAGAAACATGAGTAGTTATATCATCACCTATTGGTGTTTTAAGCAATTCAACAACAATTGAAACAGAAGTTGATTCACCTGCTTTTAATTGATTATCCTCAATTATTTCAGTAACTTTAAAATATTCTTCATTTTCATATTCAAGTTCAATAGAAAAATCTGCACCTATATCTTTTGAATCATTCTTTACAGTAAACGTCGCAACAGCAGTATCTCCTTTTTTTGACAAACCAGTAACCTCAAAACTAGCAATTGTATCATCATTTCTATCTATCCAAGCGGTTCCAGTTCCTGTTGTTATTTTTGGAGAGGTAGTAGTTGAAATAAAATGCACAATAAAATTAGCCTGTGAAGCAGTAACTAAACCATGTCCATTAACTATTAAATCAACAGCAGTTATTCCAGCATATCCAATTCCAAGCGCAACCAAACCAATAAGTACAAATAAAACTATTTGAAAAGTTCTTTTATTATTACTATTTATTATCAAAGATAATCACCACCATATTATACTTGAAATATACCACAACACATAAAAAGAGTCAATTTATAAAAAACAAGACACTAATCTTGTTTTTATTATTTTTTCTTTTTATCAGTAGATCCAAATCCACCAGTTCTTTTACCAGTAGCATTATCTCCATCACAAACTAAATATTTCATGAATACTACTTGTCCTATGATATCACCTTTTTTTACTTCAATATCATGATCACTACAATTAAAGTAAGCAAAATAGAAATGTCCATCATTATCAGGATTTTCATAATAATCACTATCAATTAAACCTACGCTATTAGCCATTAAAAATCCCTTTTTAGGCCCACTACTTCTATTAAGTAACAGGTAACATTCATCTTCCATACAATATGCTTTTAAACCAGTTGGAATTAAAGTTGGTTTAATTCCAGGAGTAAACTTTGGAATAATAATATCTTCAGCAGCTTCTACATCGTATCCTGCAGAATGAGCTGTCTTTCTTTCAGGAATATGAATATTTTTATCTTCCCATCCTTTAGCAACCTCAAATCCTCTTGTTTTTTTCATAAAAACCTCCTAAAATAATTTCTTAATTTCACCTTTACTAAAATATAATAATGGTTTATTTAAAAGTTTGGCATAG
>CACXJP010000062.1 GCA_902768065.1 uncultured Erysipelotrichaceae bacterium | reverse complement strand
TGTTATTAAAAAAGAAATTGATAAATTAAATAAAAAGAAAACTACACTTGATCCAGATAATGACTTTAAAGAATACACAGTAGAACTTCTTAAAAAATTGGATTATGAAGAAGATAATGGAGATTTTATCTTTAAAAACAATTTAAGTTTTACTTATTTATTTGATAGTTTAAATAGAAAAGCACAAAAAGAATTAATTAATAGATTAATATCTTCCATCGAAATAACTAGAGATGATAACTACAATATCGAAATTAATAATATTAAATTTACAGAAGAATTTATCTCTAAAAGCACAAAAGATTATATTGATTATTTAAATGAATTACTAACTGATAATAATATTGGTCTAACTTATAAAGAACAAATTAATAAAGAAAAATTATTAGAATTAGAAAAAGATTATACTATTATGTCATTAGTAAAAATGGAAAATAATCAATATTCGGAAGAAGAATTAAATAACTATATCGATTTAATGAAAGAGCATTTCTATGTAGACGGAATTATAAATTGTCCTTATATTGAAGGCAATAATATAGTTGATACTTTAATTCTTATACCAAAAACTGAAATAATAAATATTTAAAATTAAGAAAGGAATGATAAAATTATGGAAATAAAATATACAAGACAAGGAGATTATTTAATACAAATTTATATTTAGAAAAGGATGAAGACTATGGTAGAATTGGCAAATACGGAATACTAAGATTACACTTTATTGTCCAAAACAAAGAAGCACTTTATGAAACACTTTTAATGACAAATAAACTAACTCATCATCTTCTTTTAGTAAGTAGACCTTGCCAAAGTTTATACAACATACTAATGGACGATTATATTAAAAATGATGAAAGACTATCTGAAAAAAGTAAAGAATTAACCCCATTAGAGTGGACAAAGTTAATGAATAATTACAAAAATGTGGCTGAAGAAATTATCTTAAATGAATATGTTTTTGTATAAATAATCTCAAAAAAAGAGGAAAAAATTATTAAAATAATTTAATCCTCTTTTTCTATTTTTAATAATATGGGAGTAAAACCATTGTCTAGCAAGCACTGAATTTATACTCCCGTATAAATTCTACTATGGGAATTCCCATACCCTCAAAACAGCAATATTGATTTATATAATAGCATTTTCCATAGATTTTTCTTTTGTAATTTTCTCACCTAAATAGTTGGCAAATTTTTCTGTAAAGAAACTAAAATAAGAAACTCCATTATTTCTTTTATTTTGAAAATAAGGTAAAAATCCCCACAATGTTGATGGTATACCCATAACTATTAAATATAAAGGTCCAAAAATCAACGACTGAATTGTATGACCATACTCATGAACCAAAAGTCTCCCACTTAATTCTTCATCTGGTATTTTGTTTTTAGTTCTTTTATCTTTCATAGGATTTGTTGTTGTAAAAACAAACATTCCTAATGATACACTTGATGGTACATTTCTTTCAGTGATAATTGCTCCATGATAAAAATAATGTTTGTTTTTAATATTTATTAAAAATACTATAAATCCCAATAATGTTTGAGGCAGTCCCCAGGTACATTGAATTAATACATAAATTATTTTTTCCACTATTATTCTCCTCTCAATTTTATTTTTGTTATAAGCTATAAATAATAATTAATTTTCTTCATTTAATTCAAAATTTTTCTTTTCTTCCTCAACAGCACTAATTAATTCTTGTTCTGTTGGCATATGTAATTTATATTCAGAAGAGAATATCGTTTTATTATCTTCAGGTAGAGTATATTTTACAACTGTTTCATTTTTATTTGTTGATAATAGTATTCCTACTGTTGGATTTTCATCTTCTTGTTTAATTTCTCTATCGTAATAATTAACATACATTTGCATTTGTCCTATATCTTGATGAGATACTTTTCCAATTTTTAAATCAATAATTACAAAGCATCTTAAAAGCCTATTATAAAAAACTAAATCTGGATAAAAATGATCTTCTTCTAATGTTAATCTCACTTGATTTCCAACATAACTAAAACCTTTACCTAATTCTAATAAAAATTCTTTTAAATGTTCTATAATATTCTTTTCTAAATCTGATTCTAAATAATCTGTATTTTCTTTTATATCTAAAAACTCTAAAACAAAAGGGTCTTTGACTAAATCTTTACTTGTTTTTAATATTTGCCCTTTTTCAGATAGTTGTAATATTTTTTCTTTATCAGCAGATAACGTTAATCTTTCATATAATAATGAATCTCTTTGCCTTTGAAGTTCTCTAACACTCCATTTAGAATTGATTGTCTCTTTCATATAGAATTTTCTTTTTGGCTCTTCATCTATTTTAATAAGTTCTAAATAATGAGACCAACTTAATTGCGACGACACTGTTGTCGCAATTGGAAAACATATATAAAATCTTCTCATTCTTTCTAGATTTCTTTTAGAAAATCCTTTGCCAAATTCATCAGTTAATCTTTTTGATAATTTTTCAAGTACGGCATCACCATAACTTGCTCTTTCATCTCCTTGCTGAATTTCCATAATTGCTTTTCCTATATTCCAATATAAATTAAGCATTTCTGTATTAACTGTTTGATACACTTTATTTCTACTATTTATAACTAGATCTTTGATATTATCAAAAATATTATTTATTTCATTATCATTTTTTATTAATTCATTACTCATTAGACTCCTCCAATCATTTATATATTAAAGTCTTCATATGTATAAATTATACAATAAATATGGGAATATTTCCATACTCCCATTGAAATTTAGTGGGAATTCATATATAATATTTTTAGAAAGAGAGCGTTATGGTTCGTAAGCTGTAGCTTAACCGCTCCATTTAGAAATACAATTAGTCGTGAGACTAATTTTTTTGTGCTTGAATATCTTGTAAAATAGTAATCTTTCGATGTAATTAAATTAAAGAAAATGTGTTATAATTATCTTGTATATAAGACTCGCGTAAAAAACATCCAGTAATATGAGAGGAGATTAAAATGGAAAAAAACGAAATAATAAAACAAGAAAAAAATGAAATAACGATTCAAGATAATAAAGAAATTGCATCTGATATTATGTTAGAAGAAATAATTTCTAAAGCAATTCAAATACCAGGTGTTAAAGTTGATAGAAATAAATTTTTAGCAGAAGGTTTTTCTTCAAGAGTTGATTTGCTTGAGAATATAATTAATAATGGCCCAGTAGAAGCAGGAATAACAAGAGAAGAAATAAATAACATAGCTAACAAATTAATTATGAAGAGAACAAGTCAATCTTCAATTGCTTCATTTGCAGCAGGTATTCCAGGTGGATTAGCAATGGCTGCAACGATTCCAGCAGATATATTGCAATTTTTTGGAATGTCATTAAGACTTGCTCAAGAATTATCATATTTATATGGAGCTGATGATTTATGGCAAAATGGACAAGTTGATGATGACAAAGTTAAAAATCAATTAATATTATATTGCGGTGTTATGTTTGGAGTTTCTGGAGCTGTTTCTGGTGTAAGAGTATTATCAACACAAGTTGCTAAAACTGCACTAAAGAAGATTCCACAAAAAGCCTTAACAAAAACATTTTGGTATCCAATGATTAAGAAAATATGTTCATTTATTGGTTATACACTTACAAAGAAAACATTAGCTTCTGGAGTATCTAAGGCAATTCCTGTTATTGGTGGAGTAATATCTGGAACAATTAATTTTGCTTCAATGATGCCTATGGCACGAAAATTAAATGATACATTAGATAAAGCCACATTTGATTATTCTGAAGAGGAATTTAATGAAGATATTGAAGTACTAAGTAAAGAAACAGGAGAAGTTTCAGAAGAGGAGAAACAAAGTTTTAAAGAAAAATTTACAGAAGGATTTAATAAAACTAAAGATGGAGTATCAAATTTGCTTTCTAAATTTGGAAAAAGCAAAGAAGAGTCGAAAATAGATCCTATAGAAGAAATAAAAAAGTATAAAGAATTATTAGACTCTGGGATAATAAATCAAGAGGAATTTGATAAAAAGAAAAAAGAACTTTTAAATCTATAATTAATTATATTAAATAGTTCGCAATATCAAGATATTACGAGCTAAGTGGGAGTACAAATTCCCACTTTTAATTTAGGAACTTTTCTTTTGTCAAAATGTATGTTATATTTTATTTAGCAATTGAGTTTATCGATTGCCTTATATAACGTGATATTTTGCGTATATATGACAAAATGTCGCTCCATTTGAAGACAACTTACGGACTAATTAAAGTTCGTAAGTTTTTATTTTATAAAAATACATTTAGTAATAAATGACAATAAAAATTGTCAAAAAAATTAGATAAAGTAATTAAAGATTTAAATAAACTTATAAATGAAAAAAGCAGTTAATTATACACAGATAAATATGAATAGTAAAAAAATATATCTTTAATATAATAGTAAAAATATAACTCCATCTATAAATGGAGTTCATAACTTTTTTAACCCTAGAGATTTCAATTTTTTTCTTTTTATTTTCTATGTGAACCAGTACTTTGTATATAATTTTTTCTTAGATATGATCTAAATGATAATACACTAGCTTTACAATTAGTATTTGATAAAGGTGTTTTACGATATCCTTCATCTTCTGAAAATTTTTCAGAATAGATTTTTTTAGATTTACCTAAATGCCAATTTTCAGATATATAACACAAATCTATATTTGCATCTTCTTTCATTGACGGTAATAAGGATTGAGAAACAAAATCTTTAAATTTTTCTACGGCACTTTCGTCAATTTCTAATTTGTCAATACCTACAAGAAAATCCATTATATTTGACAAATAAGCATATGAATAGTTGCTTAAATCTGCTGAATTTGGTAAATCAAATATATCACATGTAACAAAACTAACATCACTAATAGATTTGTTACTTAATATTTTTTGTAATCTATAATAATTATCTTCATTGCAGTATCCATTAAGATTATCTTGTGAATAATCAAAACTTAAAAATGATGTGTGGTATATCAAATTGGATTGTTCTCCATCAATTCTTATTTCTCTTAAAGCACAAAAATTATATAATTCGTCCCATAATTTTTTTGTATTAGGGTTTAAATAATAACTTATCTTACTATATATATCATAATTAAGATTATTAATTAAATTTAAATAATCTTGATAATTTAGATATTTTGCAGCAACAAATTTTAATTCTGCCCAAAATGCAGCCATAGAATTAATATCAAATGATACTATTTTTTTTGCACCATTCATAAATAAATCTAAAATTGCATCACCACTTCCTGTAACTGTAACAACATTTTGTCCCGTTATTAATGATTTATTATCCATAAAGACACATGCGCTATCTTCAGAATTAAATCTATAAAGTGGTGTAACTCCACTAAAATCTTTAAATTTATAGTCATGAGATTCCAATAATGCTTTTGCTTGGTCGATAATCAGGTCTAATTTACTAGGATTATACTCACTATACAAATAATTTGTTTTATCTCTATGAATGATTTTATGCATTTCTTTACCATCTACTTGATACTCTGTTACTAAAACGAAAGAATAATAATCACATTTTTGACCTCTATATTTTTTATCCCCTAAGTAAGTTTTTTCATATTTTACAGAATTACCTTCATGTAGTTCAATATACCAATAATTATTTCCTTTAATAATATCTGATTTAGATATATAAATAGGTTCACCATTTATTTTTGGCATTACTGATTTTGAATTAAGATTAAAAATTATTTGGTTGTTTGGCATAATAATAAGATTAGCATCCATCAAATGATTCTCTTTAAAATATTCATATGCATCATTAATAGTATTACCTTTTTTAATTCGTAAATCATTATTTTCATACATTTCTATAAATTCCTTAGATATTACTGGAATACCTAAAGAATAAGTACCTGAATTATTCAATGTACAATCTATTAAAACACCATCATCATATATAATATTTTTAAAACATACCTCTTTCATTCCTTCTTCATATATTAAATCTGAAATGTTACCACTAGGAATAACTTGGCATTTTGTTTCATCATTAATTTTATATTCAGCATATAAATATACTGTGTTTTCTTCTAATCTATCCATTTTTACCTCCTCCTTTTAATTAAATGTAAAATAATCTATAAAATATATTATACATTATTTTACGATTTTTCATATACTCCCATTGACATTTAATAAGAATTCATATGCAATATTTTTAGAAAGAGAGTAAACTGTTACTTAACTGCTCCATATGTAAAAATCGTCGCACCAAGCGATGTTGAGATAAAGCTTAATTCGAAAGGATTAAGTTTTTTTGTGTTTAAGAAAGGTGTGATGATATGTTAAATATTGTTAAAGAAAAACTTGATTTAAGCCCTGATTTAAAGAAAAAGATTGATTGGGCTAAGAAATATACTTCTACTCCTATAAAACTAGAGAAAGGTCATTTAATTAGATTAGAACCTAGTAATCTTGCTTATGTAGATCCACATAAAGTTATTATTAATGATTATACATTTCTATTCTTCAATGGTATTAATTCTTTTTATGTTAATAACCTAAATGATAGACACAACTTATCTGAATTAGAAAACTACTTTAAACTTGCTAAAAGTTGCTAACTATTGACTTATTTCAAAAAAATGATATTATATATAACCAATGAAAGAGGTATTCTCTAGAAATGGAGGTACATCATGATAAAAAGCAAAGATAAAATTAAAATATATAATATTGAATTTAATGAGGAGTCAGTAGTATTTAGACTTTACTAGATACTTTTGACTCCTCTTTTTTAGTAATAAGGAGGTTTGTTTAGTGGAAGAAGAAAGAAAAATTGCTGGTATTTATATTCGTGTATCAACTGAAGATCAAGCTCGTGAAGGATTTAGTTTAGGAGAACAAGAAGAAAAACTAAAACAATTATGTGATTATAAAGGTTATAAAGTATATAAAGTTTATTGTGATGCTGGTATATCAGCTAAAGATATGGAACATAGACCAAAGTTTCAAGAAATGCTTCAAGATATGAGAGATGGAAAGATTAATTATATTGTTGCTTATAAACTTGATAGAGTCACTCGTTCAGTTAGAGATTTAGAAGAACTAATTTCACAACTAGAAAAATATAATACTTATTTAGTATGTGATAGAGATGATGTTAATACCTCTACTGCTAATGGTAGATTCTTTGTAAGAATGCTTACTGTCTTATCACAACTTGAAATTGAAATAGTATCAGAAAGAACAAAGTTCGGTTTAAATGGAGCTATTAAATCTGGTCATTTACCTGGACAAGTAGCTTTAGGATTTAAAAAAGATGGAAATAAGAAAACTATAATTGATCCAGCTACTGCTCCTATTGTTAAAAGAGTATTTGATTTATATTTACAAGGAAAAACATTTTTACAAATATCAAATATCTTTAATGATGAAAAAGTATTAAATAAAAATTGGAAAGATACTCATATAGAAAGAATAATAAATAATCGTTTATACATGGGAGATTATGAAATGTATAAAAGACTTAAAGAATGGAAAAATGTTGAACCAGTTATTTATATGAATGTTGTTGATCC
>CACXJP010000061.1 GCA_902768065.1 uncultured Erysipelotrichaceae bacterium | reverse complement strand
GCTTTATCTATATCTACACTATATCCAAATAAATCTTCCATAAAATCCCAATTTGCTCTATTCCAACTTATTTCTATAGCATGTCTTATTGCCCTTTCTACTCTTGAAGTTGTTGAATGATACTTTTTGGCAATCTCAGGATATAACTCTTTCGTAATACCTCCTATTATCTTTGGATTATTATAAACTAAAGTTACACCTTCTCTAATATATTGATATCCTTTTATATGAGATGGTACTCCCAATTCATGTAGTGCCTTAGTAATAGATACTTGGAGATTATTATTATATAAATCTATATTTTGCGAAGATAATCCATTATTATTACTTATTTCAATTATTTTTTCATATAATGAATCTAATTCAAATGGTTTTAATATAAAATAATCTGCCCCTAATTCAGCAACATTTCTAATCATATTTTGAGCATTATATGACGTTAGTACAATTACTTTTTTATCTATACCCTCTTCTTTAATATATTTTAGTACTTCAACACCATCTTTATTTGGCATTATAAGATCTAGTAATATCATATTAAACTTGTCTAGATTGTTTTTAATCTTCTCTATTCCTTCTTTACCATCCTTAGCTGTTAATACAATATCAGCACCTGACTGCTCACCAAAATACTCCTTTAGTAATTCAATTAATTCTTTGTTATCATCAATAACTAATAACTTAACTTTTTCCATTTTGTCCTCTATCATATATTACGCATTTATAATTATATAATATGTCCAAAAAAAGATAAAGACAAAAATTTCACAATTTTTGTCGATTTTGTCTACTTATATTATAGTTTATCTATAAATGTTTGTAATTGTTGAGGTTTAAGGCTTAATCCACCTAGTAAATAACCATCTATTTCATCTGATTTTAAACTATCAATGTTTTCTTCGTTTGCTGAACCACCATATACTATCTTATTATATGGTAGTATTTCTCCAATATAATTATTTACTTTAATGATATCTTCTAAATTGGGAATTAATCCTGTGCCTATGGACCAAATTGGTTCATAAGCAATTATTATTTTTTCAATATTACTTGGAGTTATACCTTCTATGGCTTCAAGTATTTGTTTTCTGATAACTTCTTCTACTTGATTATTTTCTCTTTCTTCTTTTGTTTCTCCTACACATAGTACTGGAGTTATATCATTTTCTAATAATCTTTTAATTTTTTCATTTATCTCTTTGTTTGTTTCTTTTTGATATGCTCTTCTTTCACTATGTCCAACTAATGAATAGCTAACTCCTATTTTTTTTAGACTTTTTGCAGAGATTTCACCAGTATATGCTCCATCACTATTGCAACTAACATTTTGACTTCCTAATGAAATATTATCAATATTAAATAAGCCTATATTTAAGTATGTTGGGCACAATACTATTTCATATGGCGATTTTATTTTTTTTAGTTCCTCCTGATAATTTAAGAACTCATCCTTTGATAAGTTTGATTTGTTATTTAATATTACTATCATTTAAATATCCCCTTAACTAATTTGGCTATTTTGGAAATAATTCCAAATCTATTTTGTTCTTTCTTTTCTTTTATTGCTCTTTCATATACTTCTAATACTCTATCAGCATAATTCTTAGAACCATAATGTTCTGCTTGGATTCTTGCTTGTTTATTTAAATATTCTAATTCATCTTTGTTGTCGTATAAATATAATACTTTTTCTATATACTCTTCTTCTTTTTCAAAGAATAGTCCATTTAAGTCTTCTGTAACCATACTTTGGAATGCTTCATCTCTCATACATACAGGTACAGTATTTGCGGCCATTGCTTCTATTACTGTTAGTCCTTGAGTTTCTGATTTTGAAGCTGTTGCAAAGATATTAGATACATGATAATAGTATGGCATATCATCCCAAGCAGCTTTTCCTGTAAATATGATGTTATCTTCTAATCCTAAGGTTCTTGCTAATTTCTCATATTTTTCTTTATCAGGTCCATCTCCTACTATTATTAGTTTTATATTATTATGCTTATCTACTAATTTTTTTTGTGAATTAATTAAGAACTCAATATTTTTTTCTTCTGCTAATCTACCTACAAATAGTATTGTAAAGTCTCTTCTTGAAATACCTATAGTCTTCCTTAGACTTCTTACTTGCTTATCATCTATATTTTCTTTAAAGAATCTTTCTACTTCTATTCCTGTTGGAATAATGTGAATATTTTTATCAAATTTATATTTTTCTTTAAACAATTTATATATCTTATTTGTTGGTACAATTAACTCTGTTGCTGTTGTATCACAGTAGAATCTTGTAATATATTGAACTAATTTCTTACTAGATCTTTCAAAATATCCTTTTGTAATATAGTAAATATAATCTTCATATAATGTATGATATGTGTGAACTAGAGGAATATTATATTGTTTAGCAATTAATCTTGCAAATGTTCCTATCGCAAACTCTGTTTGTGAGTGGATTACATCTAATTTCCATGCTTTTATTTTATTTACTGCTTTTATTGGATATATACTTGTTAATCTTGAATCATATATCCCTGTTGGTAATCCTGGTATTTTTAATACTCTATCTATTGGATCATATTCATATTTAAAGCTTTCTAAGTTTGCTGTAACTACATATACTTCATGACCTTGTTTTTCAAGGGCACCTTTTAACATCGCAACACTTGTTACTAGTCCACTTATATATGGTTTATATGTTTCTGTAAAAATTCCTATTCTCATAAATTCACCTTTATATTGTTATACTCTTTACTTGTTCTTCTGTCTTTTCTTTTAGGAAGATTATATTCCCATCTTCTTCTCCTAATGATTCAAATTCATTTTTTTCTAAATATTTTATCAAATTAGGATTATTATTAGCAACGTTTATAAATGCTTCTTCCATACCAAGTATTTCCAAAGCATAATTGGTTGCATCTTTGATTATGCTTTTTCTTGATAAATCAGCATTAAGCCAGATAACATTACAAGTTTTTATATCTCTTAAACATTGTATTAAGAAGATACTATCTATCTGATTATCTTTTTCTGTATATATATATTTATCAAATTCATTGGAATTATCTTCTTTATTTATATCTATTGTCATTCCAATAATTTTTTCAATTTCTCTTATTTTATTTATATCTGATATATCTAATTGTTGAAATGTAATTACACTCAACTAAACCACCTACTTAATAGCTTTTAATCCTGGAAGTTCTTTTCCTTCAAGATATTCTAAGGTTGCTCCTCCTCCAGTTGATGCATGATATACTTTTTCTTTGTAACCTGCTTCAGCTGATGCTGCTACTATATCTCCACCACCAAGGATTGTTTTTATATTATTATCACAAATGAATTTTAATAATTCATCTGTATTTTTCTTATATTTTTCAAATTCATATACTCCAAGAGGTCCATTCCAAACAACTATACCTGCTTCACTTATGATATTTTCAAATAAGTCTAATGTTTCATTGCCAATATCTAATCCCATTTCATTTTCTGAAATATCATTAAATCTTTTTACTCTATATTCCTCATCATTTGTAAATTCATTTGTTACTGCGAAATCTATTGGAAGAATAATTTTATCTGGATATTTTTCTATCATTTCTTTGCAGAACTCTACATTTTCTTCATCAAGTAGAGATTTTCCAATGCCATATCCTTGTGAGTATTGGAATGTAAAGGCCATTCCTCCACCTATTAAAATTCTATCTGCTTTTGTTGCAAGATTTTTTATTACACCTATTTTATCAGAAACTTTTGCTCCTCCTAATATTACTATAAAAGGTCTTTCTGGATTATCTAAGGTACTTAAAGCATTTATTTCTTTTTCTATTAAAAATCCTACAGCAGAAGGTAAATTACTAGCAATTCCAACATTTGATGCATGTGCTCTATGTGCTGTTCCAAAAGCATCATTGATAAATACCTCTCCAAGGGATGCCCAATATGCTCCTAATTCTTTATCATTTCCACTTTCTTTTTTACCATCTAAATCTTCATATCTAGTATTTTGTACTAAAACTATATCTCCTGCTTCTAGACTATCTACTATTGCTTCTAGTTTTTCTCCTCTTGTTGTATCACAGAATAATATATCTTGTTTTAACAATTCTGATAATCTTTTTGCTACCGGTGCTAAATCATTTTTCTCTAAATCAGCTTCTTCTTTTACTCGTCCTAAATGAGATAATAGTATTATTTTTGAATTATGATCTATACAATACTTAATTGTTTCTAGAGCAGCTTGAATTCTAGTATCATCCACAATCTTTCCTTCTTTTATTGGAACATTAAAATCACATCTTATAATTACTTTTTTATTTTCAATATCTATATCTTTAATTGTTTTCATCTTAACCTCTCCTATCTTTCTTTGAGTATATCATTTTTTTTGATAAAAAAAAAGGAGCTAGTCCTTTATTTTGTCATTAAATATTTAGCAGTTCTTACCATTTGTGCAGTATATGACATTTCATTATCATACCAAGAAACTACTTTTACAAGTTGTTTTCCATCTACATCCAATACACTTGTAGATAATCCATCTACTAGAGAACCACATCTTCTTCCAATAACATCACTTGATACGATTGGATCCATTGTGAATTCCATTGTTTCGTTTGTATTTGCTTTAAGAACATCATTTATTTCTTCTTTTGTTACTGGTTTTTCTAATTCTAATGTTAAGTCTACTACTGATCCAGTTGGTACTGGTACTCTCATTGCCATTCCATCTAATTTTCCTGCTAGATTAGGGCATACAAGTCCAATAGCTGATGCTGCTCCAGTTGATGCTGGTACTATGTTTGCAGCACATGCACGACCACGACGTGCCATATGTCCTTTTTTATGAGCTATATCTAGTGATGCTTGATCATTAGTATAAGCATGAACTGTAGTCATATATCCTTTTACAATTCCAAACTCTCTATCTAATACATCTACTACTGGTGCTAAGCAGTTTGTTGTACAGCTTGCTGCACTAATAATTTTTTCATCTCCTGTTAATATTTTATGATTAACATTATAAACTACTGTCTTTAAATCTCCTTTAGCAGGTGCAGAAATAATTACATGTTTAGCTCCTGCATTAATATGAGCCATTGCTTTTTCATCTGATGTAAATAAACCAGTTGACTCAAATACTACATCAATATCTAAATCTTTCCATGGTAACATTGCTGGATCTTTTTCAGAGTAAACTTTTACTCTTCTATCTCCTACTACAATATATTCTCCATCAGCAGATATTTCATCTATTCTATAATTTCTATGATTAGTATCATATTTTAATAAATATGCTAATTGTTCTGCATCTGTCAAATCATTAATTGCCACTACTTCAAACTCTGGATTTTCTTCCATTAATCTAAAACATAATCTTCCGATTCTTCCGAATCCATTAATTGCTACTTTTATCATTTTTATTCCTCCTTATTTTATATATCTATTATATCTCTTTTTTCTTTTCTATGTAAATAAAAACATCCAATGTATGGATGTTTTTTATTCATTAAAGTAACTTCCTCCTATGAATTCTCTTAATACTGCATCTTCTGGTATTGAATCTGCTGGTATTGGTAAGAATACTCTTAGGAAATTTATTAATCTTTTTGCTTCTTCATAATAAGGTGATTTACTATCTACTGAATACAATAGTGGTTCTACATATGTTTTTAATACACCTATTTCATATATTGATGCTGAATTTACTAAAACATCGCTTTCATCTTGGTATGGGAAGATGTATTTTTCTTCTCCTGATCTTACGCTTGGCCATTGTTTTAATGTATCTTCTACCTTATTATTTCTTGTACGATTATCTCTTATTATTCTTCTTAATAGACGATTATCTGTTGTTGGTATACGATTATGATCATCTATTCTTAGTTCTGTTAGAGGTGAAATATATATCTTATACTTCTTATCTCTTGATATATTTGTTAGTATTCTTGGATCTAGAGCATGAATTCCTTCAATAATTATTATTTCATTTTCTCCTAATTGGAAATCTTCTTTGAATTCTTTTTTACCTGTAATAAAGTTATAATTTGATAATTTAACTTTTTCTCCATTTATTAGCTGTCCTATTTGTTTATCAAATAATTTCATATCTAATGCTTCTAAACACTCAAAATCATATTCACCATTTTCATCTTTAGGATTATCTTTTTTGTCAACAAAATAGTTATCCATACTTATTGCAACTGGATGTAATCCTAATATATTAAAATATATACATAATTTTTTTGATGTCGTAGTTTTTCCAGCAGATGAAGGCCCTGCTAACAAGACAATTTTTATTTTCTTTTGTTTATCATATATTTCTTTAGCTATTGTTAATAATCTATGAGTTTGAACTGTTTCATCCATTTTTATCAAGTCGCTTACTTTTCCTGTTGATACTAATTTGTTTAAATCAACAGCTGTTTCTACACCTATGATATTTGCCCATTTTTTATATTGTTCAAACATTTCAAACATATGTGGGTGATGTTGATATTTTTTTATTTTGTCACTTATATAAATTGTTGGGAACCTTAAGACTAATCCATGTTCATCAACATACGTTAAATCAAAATCTTTTACTTGACTTGTTGATGTTGGCATTAAACTATAAAAATAATCATATACATTTCCTAGTCTATATAGATTAATATAATTATCTGTTATATATTTTAGAACTCCTGCTTTTGTTTCATGTCCTGTTTCTTTAAAGTAATCAATTGCCTCTATTCTATCTATATTTAATCTGCTTATTGGTAAATCTTTTTTGATAATTTCTTTCATCATTACTTTTATATTTTGGACTTTTACTTCGCTTAATTTGAAATCTGTTTTAATATATATACCTTTATCAATAGAATTTTCTACAGTTACTTTAGATTTTTTTCCATATAATGTATTTATTGCATAGAAAAGAACCATTATTAGTCCATTTACATGAACTCTATTTCCTTCTGGTGATGTTAAATCTAGAAATTCTACTTCTGAATCTTCTTCTATGCTTGCTGATAATTCCCTTAGTCTATTATTAATTTTAGCTAAAATTATTGGATATTTAAAGTTTTGAGTATGTTCAGTAAGTACTTCTGCTACACTTATTCCTTTGCTATATTTATATGTTTTACCATTAATCTTTACATCTATTGTTTCTATCATAAAGGTCACCTCTTTATTCTAATGACATTATATCACAATATCATTAAAAAACTACCTATTTATTGGTAGTTTTCATCTTTTCAAATCTAGTTGACAAATCCTTTATTTTTCTCATTCTATGATTTAATCCTGATTTGGTAATTGTTTTTCCAGTTTCAAGACTAATTATTTCTGCGAGTTCTTTTAGAGATGCTTCAGGATATTTCTTTCTATATTCTAGAGTTTCTTTTGTTTTATCATCTAAAAGCATTACTCCATCATTTTCTTCTATTACTTCGATTTGTCTTAATTGTTCATTTGCTGTTTCAAATACTTTGTCCATATTTGCTTGTTCACAATTATTTAATCTATTTGTTTTATTCTTTTGATCACGATATATTCTAACATTTTCATAATAAAGTACTGCATTATTTGCACCTAATAGTTTAATAAAATCACTTATTTTTTCTGCCTCTTTGATGTAGATCATTAACTTTTGAACAAATACTGCTTCTTCAGGTGTATATGATAGTAATTCAAGATGATATCTTGATTTTTTTGGATCACTTATACTTCCTGTTGCGAAGAAGATTCCTCTTAGGTAGGCTCTTATTTCTTCATTAGCACCTACTATGTATTTTGGAACTACATCTAATTTTTCTCCATTCTCATCTATTATTCCTAAATCTTTTAATATAGTATCTACTTTTTCTGAGATTGTTATTTGATATAGGATTTTTTTACTGAAATTTTGATTTCCAATTATTTCTTCTTTTGGTTCCTCATCATATAAATCTTTTATTTCTTCTTTTATTCTATCTATTAAAAAGTGATTTTCTGTACTCAATGTTATTGTATTATCTTTTATATGACCATTATTTTTTATGTAAGCTGATAACTCTGCTATTGTTTCGGATTTAGTACTTTTAATTTTAGATATTTCTTCTTTTATTTGGATTGTAAATGTCATTATTTTCTCATTAGATATGAAAAGATTATCATTAAATCATCTTCTATTAATTCTATTCCAATATCTTCTAGAACATCTCTATCTATTAATACTGGATCTTTTTGTTCTTCTGTTTCATATCTTTTTGCCATTGCTTCACTTACTTTTTTATTGTTTGCGATTACTACATCTAGTTTTTTCTTGTCTAAATATCTATTTAAAAGTTTTACATGGTCTCCTACTGTGAAATTATCAGTTTCTCCTGGTTGTGTAACTATATTACATAAATACATTATTGGAGCTTTTGTCTTATTGAATGCATCCTTTACTTGTTCACATATAATATTTGGAAGAACACTTGTAAATAGACTTCCCATACTAAATATTATTAAATCTGCATCTTTTATTGCAGTTATTACTTCTGGTAATACTTTTGGTTCATGTTTATAATATATTTTCTTTATTTTACGATGCGCTTGGGTAATTTGTTCTTCTCCTTCAATTACATTTCCTTCTTCATCTTCTCCCATTAGTGTTAAGTCAGAATCTTCTGATATTGGTAATACTGTATGTCTAACATCCAGTATTTTACTTAAATGAGCAATTGATGCTTTTAGAGAACCTGTAATATCTAGCATTGCAGTTAAAATTAAGTTTCCTACTGCATGACCATCTAAATCACTTGATGTATTAAATCTATATGACATCATTTCTTTAATTGGTTCATCTATTTGAGATAGATTTGTAATTACTTTTCTTATATCTCCTACTGCAGGTGTGTGGAATTCCTCTCTTAATTTACCTGTTGATCTTCCATTATCTGATACTGTTATTACTGCTGTTATATCTACTGGAAAATCTTTTAGACCTCTTAGTAAGTAAGAAATTCCTGTTCCTCCTCCTAATACTACAACCTTTTTATACATATATATGTTCCTCCTTATTTAGTTAAATATATTTTATCTTCTATATATAATTTGTTTTTCTTCATTGATAATATCAATAATACTATACCTGATATTATTCCTATTATTGATACTAGTTGAGCTACTTTTATTGGTCCTAACATTAATGAATCAGACCTAAATGTTTCTATTATTAGTCTTGATACTCCATACCATATTAAATAAATACTTGTTAGAGTTCCTGTTTTTATACTTTTTATTTTTCTAACTAGTAATAAAACTATAAATCCTATTATTGATAACAATGATTCATATAGGAATGTTGGTTCTCTATAAGCTCCTTCTATATACATGCCTTTAATAATATACTTTGGTAAATGTAGTCCTTTTAAAAATGATTCTGATACTATTCTTCCATAAGCTTCTTGGTTGAAAAAGTTTCCCCATCTACCTATTGCTTGAGCTATTATTAATCCTACAACTATAGTATCTAGTATCAATAATAATTTCATATTTTTCTTTTTTGTATATATTAATAGAAATAATAGTGTTGCTAGTAGGCCGCCATGGATAGCAAGTCCACCATTCCATACTTTTATTATTTCTATTGGGTCTGTTAAATAATAGTTTAGATTAAATAGAACATAGTATACTCTAGCACCTAGTATTCCTATTATTAATCCATAGAATACAATATTGGTAAAATCTTCTTCCTTTATACCTTTTTTCTTTATTTCTTTATGGATTATAATATATGCCGTTATAACTGCGACTAATATAAAGAAAGAATACCATTTAATTTGTATAAATCCCAAATCAAATAATACACTATTCATCTTTATACACCTTTTTCATAACTGAGTTAATTATTTCGGTTATTATAAAGTTCATTATTGATATTAGAATTGCTGCGAGTATTGCAACATAGATGTTTCTAATTTCAAAATGACTTCCTAATGCCCAATCTACTAATTTTAGAATAAATACATTAATACATGGATAAAATAAACCTAATGTAACTCCTGTTATTGGAATAGTTAGGGTTACTAAAATTGGTTTTAATGTATTATTTAAAATTGATATTATTAACACAATTATTGCTGACCATATTATTATATGGTTACTATCTATATAGATTGAATCAAATGCACTTGTAACAAGAATAAATACTAATGTATATCCTATAGTATGTATTATCCAATCTATTGTATCTTTTAAAATTGTCTTTTTAGATTTTTTTTGTTGCATATTTCACCTATAACATTTTACTTAAGAATTGTCCTGTATATGACTCTTTTACCTTAGATACTTCTTCTGGTGTTCCTGTTGCTACTACACATCCTCCACCATCTCCACCTTCTGGTCCTAAGTCTATAATATGATCTGCTACTTTTATTACATCTAAGTTGTGTTCTATTACTAATACAGTATCTTTATTATCTACTATTTTCTGTAAAATTGCAAGTAAGCGCTTGATATCATCAGCGTGTAATCCTGTTGTTGGTTCATCTAGAATAAATAGTGTTTTCCCTGTTGCTTTCTTTTGTAATTCTTTTGCTAATTTTACTCTTTCAGCCTCTCCTCCTGATAATGTTGGAGCACTTTGACCTAGCTTAATATAACCCAAACCAACATCTTCTATTACTTGTAGTTTTCTTTTAATTTTTGGTACGTTTTCAAAAAACTTTAAGGCTTCTGACACTCTCATATCAAGGACTTCAGCAATATTCTTTCCTTTATATCTAATATTTAATGTTTCAATGTTATATCTTGTTCCGTGGCATACTTCACATGGTACATAAACATCTGGCAAGAAGTGCATTTCTATTTTCTTTACTCCATCTCCACGACAAGCTTCACATCTTCCACCTTTTACATTAAATGAAAATCTATTTTTTTCGAAACCAAATATTTTGGCTTCTTTTGTATTTGTAAATAATTCTCTGATATCATCAAATACTCCAGTATATGTTGCAGGATTTGATCTTGGTGTTCTTCCTATTGGATTTTGAGATATGGCAACAACTTTATCTAAGTTATCTATTCCAAGGATTTTATCATGTTTTCCTGGTTTTTCTTTGGAGCTATATATTTTTTGATATACAGCTTTTGATAATATCTCATTTACTAATGTAGATTTTCCACTTCCAGATACTCCTGTTACTACTGTGAATGTTCCTAAAGGAATATCTACATCAATATTTTTAAGATTATTCTCTTTTGCACCTTTGATTTTGAGATATTTTTTGATGCCTTTTCTTCTCTTTTTAGGTATATCTATGCATTTTTTACCACTTAAGTATTGACCAGTTATACTCTCTTCGTTTTTCATTACTTCTTCTGGGGTTCCTGCGGCTACTACATAACCACCAGCATCACCGGCACCTGGTCCTATGTCTACTAAGTAATCACTTGCTAGCATTGTATCTGTATCATGTTCTACTACTATAAGAGTATTTCCTAAATCTCTCATATCTAATAAAGATTTTATTAATCTATCATTATCTCTTTGATGTAGTCCAATACTTGGTTCATCTAATACATATAAAACTCCTGTTAGGTGTGAACCAATTTGAGTAGCTAGTCTAATTCTTTGGGCTTCTCCTCCAGATAATGTTCCGGCTGCTCTACTTAGTGTTAAATATTCTAACCCGACATTTGATAAGAAACTTAGTCTATCTAAAATTTCTTTTATTACCAGTTTGGCTATTTCTTTTTTTTCTTCTGATAGTTTTAAGTTTGTAAAGAATGGAATTAAGTCTTTTATTGACATTTCAGTTACTTCGTAGATATTTTTTCCTCCTAGTTTAACTGAAAGGACTTCTTCTGTTAATCTTGCACCGTGACATGTGTCACATGTATGCTCTACCATATAATTTTCTAACCATTCTCTTATCCAGGTAGATGTTGTACTCATATATCTTCTTTCTAATCTATTTATTATACCTTCATAAAAATCTTTTTTGTCTCTAGCAATTCCACCTTTTGTAGAATATTTTATTCTAATAGGTTCTGTACTACCATATAAAATTAGATCTTGTTCTTTTTTATTTAGTTTTTTCCATGGTTTTGTCATATCAATTTTATAATGATTACATAGACATTCTAATTCCATATATTCAATAGCTTCTGGATCATCTGTTAATGTTTTTATACAACCTTCTTCTATTGATTTAGTATCATCTGGTATAATTAGCTCCTTATCTATTTGTAGTTTCATACCTAGTCCCTTACAATCTGGACATGCTCCATATGGGGCATTAAAACTAAATAGTCTTGGTTCTAACTCTGGAATTGAAAATTCACAATGTGGACAAGCAAATGATTCAGAAAAAACAAGTTCTTTTTTATTATCACCTAGAATTTCTATAACTGCTTTCCCATGAGAAAGCTTAGTTGCATTTTCTAATGCTTCAAATAATCTTGATCTTGATTCTTCTTTAATAATAAGTCTATCTATTATTACTTCTATATTATCTTTTTTATTCTTATCAAGATTTATTTCTTCTGATAGGTCATATGTTTCTTTGTTTATTCTTACTCTGACATAGCCTTCTTTTCTTAATGGATATTCTAATAGTTTATTTGTCATTTCTTCTACACTTTGTGAAGATATAGGAATATTATGATTAGGACAATATGGTACTCCTACACGAGCAAACACTAATCTTAGATAGTCATATATTTCTGTTACTGTACCTACTGTTGATCTAGGATTATTATTTGTTGTTTTTTGATCTATTGAAATTGCAGGTGACAACCCTTCAATTGAATCTACATCTGGTTTTTCTGTACCACCAAGAAATTGTCTAGCATATGCAGATAGACTTTCAACATACCTTCTTTGTCCTTCTGCATATATAGTATCAAATGCTAAAGAAGATTTTCCACTTCCTGATAGACCAGTCATAACGATTAACTTATTTTTAGGTAGCTCAATATTTATGTTTTTCAAATTGTTTTCTCTAGCACCTTTAATTATTATTTTATCCATAAAATCACCTGTTTGATATTATACCACAATTTCTTAATAATATGCTGATATAAAAAAGAACTTTATGAAGTTCTTATATATTGATTCATTATCACTTTTTATTATTTGATAATTTTTCTTTTGTGCTTTT
>CACXJP010000060.1 GCA_902768065.1 uncultured Erysipelotrichaceae bacterium | reverse complement strand
GATAGGCCTCCACTTAATCCATCTAACCCATCCGTCAGATTAACTGCATTACTTGCACCTACTAATACAAATAAAATTGCTAATCCATATAGCCATCCTAATTCTAAATCAATATGTAGTGTTCCAACTACCCATGATGTTTGTCCACCACTTCTCATATAAATATAGAAGAATCCTATGGCAATTAATACTTGCATCAATAATTTTTGATACACTGTTAGTCCCTCATTATTTCCTTTAATAATAGATAAGAAGTCATCCAAAAATCCTATTAGCGTATATCCAATAAATACCAATAAAACGATTCCTAGATTGGATGAGTATTCTATCTTGTGAGTGAGTACTAAGCCTAAAGTTATAACTATTGTTGGGATGATAAAAATTAATCCTCCCATTGTTGGTGTACCCTCTTTTTTTCGATGAGTATCTCCAACAAACTCACTTATTCTTTGACCTAATCTCATTTTTCTTAATAATGGAACCATTACTAGACCTAATATTACAGAGAATAAAAATCCAGCCATAATTACAAAAACTGCTTTTGTAAGTAATAACATTTTTCAACACTCCATTCCATGATAATTATATCATACTTAGAATAATAATATGTCTAATTATCATTTATTTTACTATTAATTTACAGGGTACTTTCCTCTCGTCAAAACTTTAGCATCATTTTTTTCTAACTCTTTTTGTTGCTTACTCTTTATTTTCTTCATTTCAAATTCTTTTTCTTTTAAATTGCTTTTCATTTTATTCAAATTACTAAGTATCTCATCACACTCTTTGATTACTCCTAAATAGTCTTTATACTTTGTATTTATTTCACTGATTAATCTATCAATTTGTTGTGATGTTTTTCCTAATAAATCGATTGAATTATCTATTTCATCAATACTATTTTTTATTTCACTGCTGTAGTCTGTAACTGTAATTACTTTATATCTTTTCTCTATAAATTGTGGTCTTATAATATTATTAATAAAGAAAACGTGAGATAGTGTTGATGCAGCCATTACTCTTGCTAGCATTGGCCCTGGTAAAAGCATCTGAAGTGACATGAATCTTAACATTCTATTCGTTTGATGATCCAATGCTTGAAATTCATATTCGACTTTTTCTGTTATTGTTTTAGAATTTTCAATTTTTTCTTGAATATCTTTTAAGTATTTTTCTTGTTCTATTTGAAATTTTACTAATTTAGAGTTTATTCTATCAAGAGATAGATATTTATTCTTCAATTTTGAGAACTGTTCTTCCTTATTATCTAAAGCTTCTTTTTTTTCTTCTACTTTCTTTTTAAATTTATTCTTTTTACTATCTAATTCTGATATTTTTTCAGATAATTCTATATAGAAAGGAGATTCTTTTATTTCTTTGACGATTTGTTTATTTTTAAAATCCTCAAAATATGTTTCGATTAAAAAATAGATATAATTTTCATCATATTGACTATAGTTATCAATATTCATTTTATCTTTTATTATTTCTATTCTATCTATTAAATCTGATAAATTATCTAATATTTTTTCTGCTTCTTTTTTTTGAACTATTTCTGATTCCTCATGCACAAGAATATTAAATTCAAAAATAGCATTTCTTAATTCATATCTAATTTCTTTTAATTGTCTATCATACTCTTCAATTATTCTTCTTGATTTTAGATTATTTATTTTTTCCTCTACTTTTTTATCTTGTTCAATTACATGTGAATCATTGGCACTGTTTTCTTCTTTATTCTGAGTTAAAGTAGTTGTTTTTTCACTATCATTTGATTTATCTATTCCAACGTGAAGAATTGTTTTAGGTTCTTCTTTTTTCTTTGTTTCTTCTTTTTCTTTGTCCTTTTCAATTATTGTTTGTTCATCATATGGTGCTTCGCTTTTTTCTTTTTTGTGTTCTGGAATATTAGTAAAATAAATAATTATTTTTTCACCGGATGGAGTAATAATTTCTTTTTTCTTTTGTTTTTTTAATTTTTCTATTTCTGCTTCTACTGGAGTCTTTGGAGAAACATCTCCATCATATTCTTTTATTCTCCATTTAGAATTTTCTTCTTCCTTATCTCTTTGTTGTTTTCCTACTGCAGTATCATGTATTGTTTTTACAAAACCTCCACCTAAAGCAATAGGAAGTGCTTTTATAAGGGTATATATTTGTTTTTTTCTTACTTTTTTTTCTAGTTCTTTTATCTCTTCAACTTCTTTTAATTCTTCTAGTTTCTTTTTTTTGGCTTTAGCAATCTTAATCGTTCTTCTTCTATCTTGTTTTCCGCCCTTTACTCCTATTGTTTCATCCATAGTATCACCATATATAGTTTAACATATTTTACTTATTATTGGGTATTTTATTTTACTATTATTCTTACTTTACTTCTATCTTCACATTTTTCTTTTGGTTTGGGAGATTGAGCTACTATTTTATTACCATTTCCTTCCTGTACTATTTCAAAATTTATTAATTTTTTCTTTGCTTCTTCTAGTGTTAAACCTACTACATTTGGTATTTCATAATAGATTTTATCATCCCATTCTAAGTCTTTTTCCATCTCATTTTCTTGTTTTTCTATTTTTAATGCATCTATAATGTCAAGTAATACTCTTCTTGCTATAGGGGTTGTTGTATAACTTGATAACATTGCTGTATTTTTGGGATTATCAATTGCAAGATATAGAACTGCCTCTGGGTCATTTGATGGCACAACACTCATAAATGACATTATGTAATTATTAACCAGGTACTGTCCATTTTCTTGCTTTTGAGCAGTACCTGTTTTTCCTCCTATTCTATATCCTTCAATATAAGCTTTTTTTCCTCCTCCTTTAGCAACAACACTTTCAAGGGCTGTTCTCATAATGGAAGATGTTTTACTGCTTATTGTTCTTCTTTTAAAAACCTTACTATTTTCTTTAATAATAGTATTTGTATTATCACTTATGCTTTTTACTATATATGGTTTATATAGATAACCCCCATTTACTACGGAGGATACTGCCATTACTTGTTGTATTGGTGTTACTGATACACCTTGTCCAAAAGCTGATGTTGCTAGTTCTACATTATGTACTTTTTCTAAAGGAAATAAAATGCCTTCTCCTTCTCCATTTAAATCTATACCTGTTTTTTCTCCAAATCCAAATTTATTAATATAATCAAATAACCTTTGTTTACCTAACATTTGTCCTAATTTTACAAACCCAGGATTACAGGAGTTTTGAAGTACTTGTAGATAAGTTTGATCTCCATGTCCGCCACTTTTCCAGCATTTTAAGATTGCCCCATCTACTGTTACTTTACCAGCATCATAAAAATGATCATTAAATATATCTATTATTTCTTCATTAACTGATGTTGCCATTGTCATTATTTTAAAAGTACTTCCCGGTTCATATGATGCCCATATAGGAAGATTTCTACTCAATGTTTTTGTATTATACTTTTGATAATTATTTGGGTCATAATCAGGATATGATGCCATTCCTAGTATTTCTCCGGTTTTTGGATTAACTACTAGAGCTAGAGCCATATCAGGATTAAACATATCTTTTATATTATTCATTTCTCTTTCTAAAGATTTTTGAATGTTTAGATCTATTGTAAGATTTATATTTAAACCTGGTGTTGGTTCAATATAAACTTCTTCTTTATCTAGTCTATTTCCATGAGCATCTGATGAAAATTTAACTGTTCCATTTTTACCTGTTAGATAGTCATTATATTGCAATTCTATTCCTGATAATCCTTGATTATCAATCCCTACATATCCAAGACTATGGGATAATAAATCTTTATATGGATAATTTCTTTTTGATTCTCTTACTAGATATACTCCTTCTATGTTTAGATTATTAATTTTATCTGATACTTCATTTGATAACCTTCTACCTTCTGGATGGACTTTTTCTATTGACGTTTTCTTATATACATGATTTTTCATTTCACTATAATCTACGTTTAATATTTTTGATAATTCTTTTGTTGTTTTTTCTTTATCTTTTATTTGATTCGGAATCAAAACTAATGAAGTAGTTGTCAGATTATCTGCGAGTACTTCTCCATTTCTATCTAGTATTTTTCCTCTATCTGCTTCAATACTTAGATTTCTACTCCAAAGATTATTTGCCAAAAGATTTAGTTTTTTATATTGAAAGACTTGGATATATATTACTTTTATTATTACTAATAAAAGTAATGATATCATTGCTAAAAATAGTATCTTAATTTTTTTATCTTTCTCTTTAAAGAACATAATCCACCTCCCTAGATTATATTCAATAAAAAAGAAAATAGACTATGCTATTTTCTTTTTACTATTTTGTTTTTTAAAGATTACTATTGCTCCTAAAAATACAATTATTGAGAATCCTAAAAAGGCTACTGATGGTAATAACATACTATCACTTGAATCTTCTTTTTCTTCTTCATCAAGCTTTGTTTTTGTTATGAAATAGTCTATTCCTTTTTCTACATAAAATTCAATATATTCATTTTCTACTTCTACATCTTTTTTTACTAGTTCAAGCTTATTTGCTGATTTATTATAATAATAGATATATAATTGATCTTTATTTTTATAACTATATCCAATATATAGTTTTAGTTTAGTACCTTTTGGAAATTTGTTTTCATTTTTGATAACAACATTCATTCCTTTAGCAAAGTTTGCTAATTTAGATATTTTTTCTTCATTTTTTGATATTAATGATACTGTTGTATTAAATTGATCTGGATCATCTATTTGTTTTCCATCTATTATCCAACTATATATTAATTTATTATTATCATAATAATCTAAATTAACTGTCTTTTCACTAGTCTTTATAGATTTAATCTGATTTGTTGTTAGAACACTATCTGCTTTTATCTTGAAAGTTACCTGGTTACCTGTTTTTGTTTTTAGAATATTATCAAGTTCATCAATACTTGGAATGTCACTTTCTTTTTTTGTAACTAATAGAGTTATTTTGTTTTTATCTCCAGACTCAGCAGTAACAATTAATTCTATTTTTGTTTGATCAGCGTTTATTTTGTGTTTACCTGAACCTGTTACCTTTGATTTTGAATCTTCTGGGGTTGCTTTTATATCTATTTCATTAATATTTGTTGGTACTTCCAATGTATAGTTATTATCATCTACTTTTACTAGATTTAATGCTCCTACAGATAGTTCTTTTAACTTTGTATTTTTTGACTTTTCCTCGATAGTAGCTGGTTTTTCTTGATTATTTTCTGGTGGATTATTACTTGGTTTCGGAGTACTTGGTTGAATTACGACCACAGTTGGTTGTTTTGTTATGGTTACAGTAACGCTATTTGAGGGATTGTATTTTGAATTATTTTCATCTCTTAGTTCTCCTGCAAGTGAAAATATTGCTCTACCTTCTCCTGTTGCTGTACAGGATGTTTTGAATACTTTTACTGTATTTATTGCAGGACTACTATTATCCATAAAAGACATTGGTCCATCGCATCTTACAGGGCCATATGCACTTAATCCTATATTCCAGGCAGATGCATATATAGATGCATTAACAGTAAATGTTTCGCCAACATTTACATTTGATGAGCTGACTAAAAGACTAGAAGACGCTGCATATACATCAAATTTAATAATTAATGTTAATAACAATATAAATAATATTGATATTGTTTTCTTCATTTTAGGCCTCCTAGTTTTATTCTTTTTTTATTTATATACCCTTATTCTACTTTTAATTATATCATAATAATTAATTAAAAAAAAAGAGTAAACTCTTTCTATTTGAAGATGTTCTTCCATAGAGAATTTACTACTTTTGTTGTGGCTTTTCCAATTAATTTATTTGAAACCTGATTTGTTACTTTTTTCATCATTTTGTCTTGTTCTTTTTTCTTTTTTTCTTCTTCTTTTGCTTTTAATTTATCTTGTTTTTCTTTTTCAATCGCAGCTTCTTTTTCTGCTTGTTCCTTTGCTTTTTGTTCTTCTTTTGCTTTCTTTGCAGTTTCAACTTTTTCTGATGCTGATAATTCATTATTAACTGTCTCATATTTCATATATATTCTGCTTTGCTTGATGATTGCATCTCTTTCCTCATCTGTTATTGTACCCATAAAGCTTTGTGGTGGAAGAACAAATGCTCTTTCTACTACGTTTGGTTCTCCATTCTCATTTAAGAATGATATTAAAGCTTCTCCTGTTGCTAGAGATTTAATTGCGTCTTCTGTTTTAAAATCAGGATTCGTTCTAAATGAATTTGCTGCTGCCTTAATTGCTTTTTCATCTGATGGAGTATAACTTCTTAATACATGTTGAACTTTATTTCCTAATTGAGCTAGTATTTCTTCTGGAACATCACTTGGTGATTGAGAAATAAAGTATACTCCTACACCTTTACTTCTTATTAGTTTTACTACTTGAATAATTGATTTAATTAAACTATTAGACATCTCAGAGAATATTAAATGTGCTTCATCTAAAAATAGTATTAATTTTGGTTTATCTAAATCTCCTACTTCAGGCATATTATCAAATAGATTATTTAATAACCAGATTAAAAAAACTGCATATAATGTTGGTTTTTTAAATAATTCTTGAGCATCTAGAACATTTACATAACCCTTACCATTCTGATCATATTGAAGTAAATCAAATAATTGTAGTTCTGGTTTTCCAAAGAAAGACATACCACTTTCTTGTTCTAACATTAGTAAACTTCTTTGAATAGCAGATATGCTCATAGTAGTTATTGAACCATATTTATTTTGATATTCTACTCTGTTTTCTTGGACATGAGCTACTAGACTTTTTAAATCTCCTAAGTCATTAAGTTTCATTTCTTCATCTTCTGCGATTTGGAAAATAATTGCAAGAATCCCTTCTTGGGCATCACTTAATTCTAACATTCTTGATAAAAGTCTTGGACCTATATCTGATATTGTTGTTCTAATTGGATGACCATTTTTACCAAATACATCAAAGAATGTTGTCGGAAATGATTGATATTTAAATCCCTCTAGATTTAGATTTTTTACTCTTTCATCAACATTAGGATTTTCTACTCCTTGTTTTGAAATACTCGCAAGATCTCCTTTTACATCAACATAAAACACTGGTATTCCTGCATCTGAAAATGTTTCAGCCATTACTTTAACTGTTGTTGTCTTACCAGATCCACTTGCCCCTGTAATTATTCCATGTCTGTTAGACATTTTTGGAACAATAAATAACTCTTCTTTTTCATTCTTACCAATAATTAACTTATTATTTAGATACATACTATCTCTCCTACTCTTTTACTAAATTAACCATATCAATATCTTTTATTTTTACTATTTTTTTACCTATTTGAATACTATCTATTTCTGGTAGCTCTGCATTAAATATTCCTCTTATTATATCTCCATTTGATAATACAGCAACTATCTTTTTATTATACATTTTTTTATAATATTTAAAATGAAACATTTCATTTATATCATCAAATTTTCCTCTTTTATTATCAAAATACTTTCTTAGTTTTTGAGTAAATGGATGAGCCATAATATCACACCTTCCTTATTTATTATAACACACAATAAAAAATGTTTTTAGTTTTTTGATATAATTCTTTTAGGAAGTTAGATTCTTATGGAGATAAAGGAATTCTTCTTGTATTTATTCAAGGATACTTTGATAATCTTGCAGATGAATAAAAAAGAACTAAAAATAGTTCTTTTTTTTATGCAATTCTAAATGCTGGTGCTATACCACCACGATCTGAGTTATTTGGATAATAGTGTCTTAGGTATCCATCTTTACTTACTCCATTATAACCGTAATCACTATAATTTGGTGTACGTAACCACCATCTCCAATTCTCTGAATTATAATACTTTATTGTATAACTTATGTTACTTCCTCTATTTACATTATTATTTCTATAATAATCTAGTTGGGTTGTTGTTGATGATGCTGTATCATCCGGATCAGAACCATACACTTCAACTCCAGACAACAAATATAGTTTTTATTTATCATTTACATAATTTGTTGATTCTGAACTATTATGTCCTGAAATTACTCTTGTAGAAGCAATCACTTTCTTTAAATCTGTTGGTAAGATATTAATTAGTTCTTCATTTAAATATGTATATGCTGCTGTTGCAGGATATCCACCATTACTAGATTCATCTGTTTTTAGTTTCATCTCACTTGTATCATCTACAAACTCAATAACAAATCCACATGCAGTCTCTGAATAAACTTCATTATCACACCAATCATGGCTAGATTTATTTGCTAATCTTACTGTATAATTCACCTCATTTATCTCAACTTCCTTAGTGTCTCCTATGTGATATAAACTTGTATTATTATCACGTACTGCTTTTTTTATAGTTGTCCATGAGTCTGTTGCAAAACTTTCTGGATCAGGAGGACTTTTAACAGATTTAGGGTCATTGCTTATTGCTATCTCATCATCTACTGGATTTGCAATTAGTTTTGCTGTTATAGTTGTAGATTGATTTATTTCAAATGGATTTTCAATCATCTCAACCGTTACTGTTGCTGTTGTTGCTTCCCCTGCTTGAAGTTGTTTATCAGTAATTGTTTCTGTCACCTGGTAATATTCTGTATTTGAATTTATGAGCGATAAATCAATGTCTGCACCTATACCTTTTGAGTTATTTATTATTTTATATGTTACAACAACACTATCACCTTTTCTCATATCACCTGATATATTAAATGTTGCTGTTGTATCATCTACAATA
>CACXJP010000059.1 GCA_902768065.1 uncultured Erysipelotrichaceae bacterium | reverse complement strand
TTCTTCTTTTTAATAGATGATTTGGTTGTTTTCTTTATTGCAATGTTTACAATGAAGGTAACAGGTATATCTACTAAATATAATAAGTTTTCACATTTATTGGGTGGAATAATAATGATTTTAATAGGTATACTATTATTATTAAGACCTGAATGGTTAATGTTTAATTTTAAGTAGTGTAAAGATAGATGTAAATTCTATCTTTTTTTATTATCAGTTATTTGTGTTTGCTGTTTACTTATTATGAAAAAAAATGTATAATATATTTTAGGATAGAGGGATTTTTACTATGGATAAAAAAAGAATTAGAATTACATATGGTGATGGAAGTTCTTTAGATGCAGAACTTATAACTTTTTTATTTAGTGACGATGATCAAACAAATTATGTTGTTTATTCTAAGGGTGAAAAAAGTGGCGCCGAAAATGATGAGGTTATATATATTTCTAGAATAGTTAATAATGGTTCTAGTTTATTGATAGAAGAAATAACTGATGAAAATGAGTGGACAAATGTCCAAACTTTACTTAAGAGGATTGCTAACGCTTAAATATAGGTGGTGAATTAGATGTATACAGAGTATGTTTTTGATGACAAAAAATATGAAGTAGCTTCAAAAAATTTAAAATCTATTTTATTTGATGTTGTTAATGCTGAAAGCAGTAAGTTAGCTGATATTCGAGAAAAAATTGCAGAAGCTGATGAATCTGATCTAAGAAGCAAAATGATAGAGTTATGTGATAAACATGAAAGAACTTTACTATCTATTTTAAACGTTTCAAATAAACTGAATGAAACATTACAATTACTAGATTCTTTTTCTAGAGATTTAAGGTTTTTAGAGAATGAAAGTCTTGCTGAAATAGTATCTCATTATGTTGAGCAACAAAATGCTATAGCTGCAGAGCAAAATGCTTCATATGTACCGGAGCAAGAGAATGCTGTTGCTGCAGAGCAAAATGCTTCATATGTACCAGAACAAGAGAATGCTGTTGATCCAATTACGGATGCTGTTGATGTGGGAAAAGTTGAGGAAAATGCATTACAGGAAAATGATTCTATAGCAGAGGTAATTGCTCGTTCTACTAGAAATGCAGAAGAGGCTAAAGCCTTAGCTAATCAAGAAACAGTTGAAGAGAACAATGAAGAGGCTATTGTTGAACCTCCTGTTGCTGAAGAGCGAGTTGAAGTTCCAGAAGAAGATGCTTTAGTATCTGATTCGAATATTTTTGAAAATGCTAATGATAATACTGAAGTTGTTGATGAGGAGGCCGCTGCGCCTATAATTGAATCTTCAGAACCTGTTTTTCCAGTTACAAAGGAAGAGAAAAAAGAGGAAACAATAACAGATATTTTTGGTTTAAATGAAAATGGTGCTACTGCTGTTGTTGATAATCCTATTGCTGAGAAATCTAGTGATGAAGCTGTTCCTATTACTGAAAAAGTTTCATCTGATGAACAGTCAGATGTTCAAGTTCAAGACCCAGTAATTCCTGTTGTTAATGAGGCCGTAGGTGCAAATGATGATAAGTCTGATGAATTGGGTTCTGTTGCTGATGAGACTGTTAATTCAGATACTGCACAGAATGTAGTTATTCCAGAAATTAGTGGCGCAGATAATAATACCCAGGGTTCAACTCTTGAAAAACAGGAGGAAGTTGTACCGGAAGTTGTTACTGATTCTGATGGTGTTGTTATTGATGAAAGTGAAATAATAACATTTGTTAAAGCTGATAATAATCAACCAAGAGCAATTTTGACAACTGCAAATCAGGTATCTAAGTTAAGAGCATCAAAAGGAACAAATGAGTCTCTTTTGACGGCAAAACAATTCTTTAAATTTTCCAATCAAACTGAAACTGGTGTGACTGTAGAACAACCGGTTAGTGAAAGCGTAGAAATAGCTAATGAGGGTGATGTAGCTGTTGCAGTACCTACAGCTTTTGAAACTGCAAACTCAGTTGCTGTAGAACAGCCTGTAGCTGAAAATAACTCTAATGTTATTCCATTCCCAGTTGAAAAAACTAAAGAGGAACAAATGGAAGAAATGATGCAACAAATTACAGAATTATATAATGAGGGAAAAGTTGATGAAGCACAAGCTTTATCAGATAAAGTTAGTGAGTTAAATAAGGAGTTGCAACAAGAACAAAAAGTATTAGTAGCTTAATATATTATTAATATAGTAGTTATATAAATGGTAGTTAAATAACTATCATTTATTTATCGAGTAGAAGGGAGTAATAGTATGTCTAATAAGCATAAAAAAAAGAAAAGTTCTTTATTATATTATGCAAAGATTTTAATTGCTATATCTCTTGCTATTCTCGCATATGGTTTAATATTAGACTTAAGTAATAATATTAGGCTTGTAGATCCAAAAACTGGTGTTAAGGTTGTTAATGGTGATAATGGTAGTTTTACTAGTGTAGATAGTAATCCTGATAATAATACAAATTCAGGTACAACTACAGTTGAGAATCCTTCTTCTACTACAAATAATGGTGGAAATCAAGGTGGTGCGCAATCTCATGTTATTGATGGTAATGTCAATAATACATTAAGAAACGCTTTGCAACAAAAATTCAATATTCTTATTAAATATGGTGCAGAGACTGAGGGATATTCAGTTGGAGGACTATCTACTACAGCTATTTATGATGATAATACAATTTATAATGCTTTATTAAATTTAAATGCTGTGCTTAGCATTTATCCATATGGTTTATTTACTGAAATAAAAAATGGAGGAATTCCTCTAACAATATATTTAATAAATAATTATTCTGATGATACCGTTACAGGTGCAACTGATTCAAACTTTTCTTTTGCAAATATTTCTATTGCAGTTATTTATCCAATGGATGAGTCATTTTTTCATGAATCATATCATTATATCGAAAGATATATTTTAAAAAGAGGATTAGGTTATAATGTTGCAACGTGGAATTCATATAATCCATATGGTTATGAATATGGAAATGTTGTTAATGAGTATTCGTATAAAAATACATTTTCTCCAGATTCTTTTTTTGTAAATAATTATGCTCAGGTTTCAGCAGAAGAGGATAGAGCATCTACTTTTGAATATATGATGGCTTCTTCAAAAGCTAGTTGTTTAAATGCAAATAAACCAGTATGGAGAAAAGCAGTTCTTATGAGTAATACTATTGATGCTGCACTTGATACTGTTAGTCCTAGTAATTTAGAGTATTGGGAAAGATTTTTATAGGTGATAATATGAGAGAAATAATTATAAATGATGATAATTTAACTGATGATGATATTTCTGAAGTTGTTGTTAGAGTAAAGGGTTTAATGATTAATTCTAAAGGTAAAATACTTCTTGCTCATAATAATAATACTTATCAATTTCCAGGAGGACATCTTGAAGAAGGTGAAAATATGGATGATTGTATAGTTAGAGAAATAAAAGAAGAAACCGGTATTGATTTAGAAGTTAATGAAGGACCATTTTTATGTATAAAAACATATGATAATAATTATTTTAATACTGGTAGAAAGGTGTTAAGTTGTATATATTATTATAGATTTTTTACAGATGATATGCCTAATTTTGAAGAAACACATTATGATGAATTAGAATTAGCTACTGATTTTAATTTATACTATGTGGTTTTTTCTGATCTTGGAAATTTCTTGAAAAAGAGTATTTCTGATGGTATGATAGATGTATCTATAGGAAGAGAAATGTTAAATGTTTTTGATGTATATCAAGAATTATATGGAGGTTTTTAAATGAAAATTTTAGTTACTGGGGGACTTGGCTTTATTGGTAGTCATGCCGTTGTTGAATTACTTAATGATGGTTATGAAGTAGTTGTTATTGATAACCTATCTAATTCTAGTTTAGATGTTATTGATAAGATAAAGGAAATAACAAAAAAAGATTTTGATTTTTATCAAAATGATGTATGTGATTTAGATGCTTTAGAAGAAATATTTTCTAAGAATAAAATTGAAGCTGTAATTCATTTTGCAGGATATAAAGCAGTTGGGGAATCTGTTAGAGAACCAATTATGTATTATGAGAATAATTTAGTTTCTACATTACATTTGTGTAAGAAGATGATCGAACATGATTGTATGAAAATTATTTTTTCTTCTTCTGCAACTGTATATGGAGATCCAGAAGTTTTACCTATAACTGAGGATTGTAAAGTAGGAGGTACTACTAATCCTTATGGAACAACAAAGTTGATGATAGAAAGAATATTAAAGGATATTAATATTTCAAATCCTAAATTTACGGCAATAATACTTAGATATTTTAATCCGATTGGTGCTCATAAATCTGGTTTAATAGGTGAAAAACCAAATGGAATTCCAAATAATTTAATGCCTTATATAGTACGTGTTGCAAGTGGAGAACTTGAAATGTTGAGCGTTTTTGGTGATGATTATGATACTCCAGATGGAACAGGTGTAAGAGATTACATTCATGTTGTGGACTTGGCAAAAGGTCATATTAAAGCTCTTGAAAAAGCTATAAAAGCTGATGGTGTTTTCTACTATAATCTAGGTACTGGTACTGGATATAGTGTTTTGGATTTAGTTAAAAATTTTGAAAAAGTCAATAAAGTTAAAGTTCCATATAAAATAGTAGAAAGAAGACCTGGTGATATTGCTTGCTGTTATGCAGATCCATCAAAAGCTTTAGAAGAGTTAGGATGGAAGGCAGAACTTGATCTTGAAGATATGATGAGAGATTCTTATAATTTTATATTAAAACAAAACAAATAAACTTCAATTATTGAAGTTTTTTTTATATAAATAATTGTTGTCTTAAATATAAATATAATGTATAATATATGTCGTTGGAGGGATATTATGGCAAAAAAAAGTGAAAATGAAAATAAAAAGAAAAATGTTCATGAAATTTCAGTTAAAATAGAAGGTAAAGAATGGACAGATGCTGTTGATAAGGCTTTTAAAGAAAAACAAAAAACAGCAAAAGTTGATGGTTTTAGAAAAGGAAAAGTTCCAAGACGTATTTATGAAAAGAAATTTGGAGTACAATCTTTATATATGGATGCAATTGAAAATATAACTCATGATGCATACTTTAAAGTATTAGAGGAATCTAAATTAGTTCCGGTAGTTAAGCCAGAAATGGATATAAAGGATTTTTCTGATAAGGGTGTTGAACTTGTATTTAAAATTACTACTACACCAGAAGTAAACATTAAGAAATATAAAGGTCTTGGTGTTAAGCCTAAGAAAGTAAAAGTTACAAAAGAAGAAGTTGAACATGAACTTGGTCATTTATTAGAAAGATATACTGAACTTGTTGTTAAAGATGGAAAAGTTGAAAATGGTGATGTTGCTATTATTGACTTTGAAGGATTTAAAGATGGCGTTGCATTTGATGGTGGAAAAGGTGAAAACTATTCTTTAGAAATTGGTTCAAATACTTTTATTCCTGGATTTGAGGAACAAATAATTGGTATGAAAGCAGGAGAAGAGAAGGATTTAGACTTAACTTTCCCTGAAGATTATGGTGCTAAAGATTTAGCAGGTGCAAAGGTAGTATTTAAAGTTAAGGTTAATGAAATTAAACAAAAACAAACAAGAGAATTAGATGAGGATTTCTTTGAAGATTTAGGGATGGAAGGAATTGACTCTGAAGAAAAATTGAGAGATCAAATTAAATCTTCTATAACTGCTAAAAAAGAAGTTGAAAATGAAAATCAATATGTAGATGAATTATTAGAGACAGTTGGAAAAAACGTAGAAGTTGATATTCCAGAAGAAATGGTAAATGAAGAACTTGATCGTTTAATGGGTAGATTTGAAGAGCAAATGAGAATGCAAGGTATTTCTTTAGATTTATACTATCAATTCACTAATACTGATGAATCTAATTTAAGAAGTCAAATGGAAAAAGAAGCTTTTAACAATGTTTTATATCGTTTAATGTTAGATGAAATAATTAAGTTGGAAAAAATAAAAGTAACAGAAAAAGATGCAGAAAAAGAAGCTGAAAAATTGGCTGAAAAATACCAAATGAAAAAGGAAGATTTCCTAAAAGAATTTGGTGGAATCGAATTAGTAAAATATGATTTAGAAGTTAGAAAAGCTATCGATTTATTAAAAGAATTAAATAAATAGAGTTATTAAAAAGACACCTTTGAGTGTCTTTTTTTATAAGAATTTTTTATATTATTTTTGTTTGTTAAAAAAATGTAAAAAAAAAGGATTATTCCTTGAAAAATAATCTTTTTAATATATAATAGTAAGCAGTATTTAAAACTTGGAGGTGAAGTATCGTTGAAAAAATTATTAGTACTTGTTGTAAATGATATGGTAATCTTTCCAAATAATGAAGTTAGAATTGAATATGATAATACCTATGATAAACAAATGGTTGATATTGTAGATTTAATAGATGATAACTTAATGATAATTGTTAACCCAATTGATGAAAAGGATATAAGTATTACTTCTTTTCCAAAATATGGTGTTTTAGGACGATTAAAATTAAAAATGAATGTTCCTAATGGTAAAACAAGAATTGTTATTGAAGGATTAGATAGAGTAGAAATTTCTTCTATAGTAGAAGATGGTTATCATTATAGAGCTAATTATAAAGAAATAGAAGATTTTGATGAAACAGAAGAAGACAAGAATTATTTTAATATAGTAGTTAAATCTTTAGAAAATTATGTTACTAAAGTACCTTATATGAGTAATGCTATTATGAGTCAATTAAATGGAGTAGATACTTTAAATGATTTATGTGATCTTGTTGTTAGCTTTTTACCTATAAAGTATGAAGATAAAAAGAAATATGTTACTACTATAAATCCGATTGAAAGAGCAAAATATCTTATTAAAGATATGAATAAAGATTTAAAATTTATAGAATTAGAACAAAAAATAGAAAATGAAGTTGAAAGAGAATTAGATAAAACTCAAAAAGAGTATTTTTTACGTGAAAAAATAAAATTAATGCAAAAAGAAATTGGTGATACTAATAATAAAGATACTGATACTGAGAGACTTGCTAAGAAGGTTGCTAAATTAAAATGTAATAGTAAAGTAAAAGAAAAAATAAAAAGAGAATTAGATAGATTTGAAAGTCTAAATAGTAATTCTCCTGAACTTGGTATTGTAAGAGAATACTTAGATTGGATGATAAATCTTCCTTGGGATAATTATACTAAGGATACTAATAATTTAACTAAGGTTAAGAGTATACTTGATTCTAGTCATTATGCATTAGATGATGTAAAAGATAGAGTATTAGAATATTTAGCGGTTAAGCAGAATACAAACAATTTAAGAAGCCCAATACTTTGTTTGGTTGGTCCTCCAGGTGTTGGAAAAACATCTCTTGCACTATCTATTGCTAAAAGTCTAAATAGAAAATCAGCAAAGATAAGTGTTGGTGGTATTAATGATGAGGCAGAGATTGTTGGTCATAGAAGAACATATATAGGAGCAAATCCTGGTAGAATAATTCAAGGAATTAGAAAAGCAGGAACAACAAATCCTGTATTTATAATTGATGAAATAGATAAAATGACTAAGGATATTAAAGGTGATCCTGCCAGTAGTTTACTTGAGGTTTTAGATCCTGAACAAAACAGTAAATTTTCTGATCATTATATTGAAGAGGAATTTGACTTAAGTAAAGTTATGTTTATTGCAACTGCAAACTATGTTGAACAGATTCCTTATGAGTTAAGAGATAGATTAGAAATAATTAATATTTCTTCTTATACAGAATATGAGAAATTGGATATTGCAAAAAAGCATTTAATACCAAAACAATTAGAAGAACACGGATTAACTCCTTTGCAAGTTCAAGTAAGTGATGATGCAATCATGACTTTAATTAGAAACTATACAAAGGAAGCTGGAGTACGTGAACTTGAGAGAATGATTGCTACTTTATTTAGAAAAATTGTAAAGAAATTGCTTTTGAATAATGATTTTATTTTCTATGATGTTGATAGTGATATTCTTGAAGAATTTTTAGGCAAAAAGAAATATTTTTATATGGAAAATGATAAGGAAGATGAAATTGGCGTTGTAAATGGTATGGCATATACTGTTTTTGGAGGAGATATTCTTCCTATAGAGGCAACTTTATTTAAAGGAAAGGGTAAATTGATTTTAACTGGTTCTTTAGGTGATGTAATGCAGGAATCTTGTCATATTGCTCTTGACTATGTTAAGGCAAATGCTAAATCTTTTAAGATAGATAGTAAAATTATAGAAGAAAGTGATATTCATATTCATGTTCCTGAAGGAGCTGTTAATAAAGATGGACCTTCCGCAGGAGTAACTATTACTACAACATTAATTAGTTTATTGAAAAAGAAATGTGTAAAAAAAGAAATTGCTATGACTGGGGAGATTACACTTAGAGGCAGAGTACTTGGAATAGGTGGTTTAAAAGAAAAAGTAATTGGAGCTCATAGAGCAAATATAAAAAGAGTATTTATTCCAAAAGAAAATGAAAAAGATTTAGATGAAATCCCAGAAGAAATTAGAAATGATATGAAATTTTATATGGTTAATAATTATAAAGATATATATAGGAGAATATTTAGGTAGGTGTTTTTATGGATGAAGAAGAAGAACTACTAGATGATTTATCATTGTTGGCTTTTAAGAATCAATTACTGTGTGCGTCAATTGATCAGCTTAAGAATTTTTATAAAGATGAAAATACTTTTCTATGTTTTTTGGATACTATTGCAATAGCTAG
>CACXJP010000058.1 GCA_902768065.1 uncultured Erysipelotrichaceae bacterium | reverse complement strand
TGTAGTATTTAATAAAACTGCCATTTGATCTAAGAAAGCTCCAGTACCACCTGCACAAGATCCATTCATTCTTTGTTCAATTGTTTGATCAAAATAAATTATCTTAGCATCTTCACCACCAAGTTCTATTGCAACATCTACTCCACTTGCATATTTCTTTATAGCATTCTTACAAGCAATAACTTCTTGTACAAAATCAACATCTAAATATTTCGCGAGCGCAATTGCCCCACTACCGGTCATAGTAATACTAAATTTATCTTTAGGAAATTTTTCAATTACCTCTAAAAATAAATCTTTAATTGTTTTCTTTGTATCAGAAAAATGTCTTCTATATTCCTTATACAAAACATTATCTTTTTTATCTAAAACAATCATTTTAACAGTAGTAGAACCTACATCGATTCCTATTCTTAATATTTTAGCCATATAATCACATCCAATACTAAACGCACTATATATATTTTATCAACTTTTTAGAACTATGAAAACATTTAATTGTCATATTTTGTCAAAAAAAAGAATTTAATCTTCTTTTTGAAGTTGTAAGATAAAAGTAGACACAAAAAGATGTGTTTACTTTTTCTTTGGTATAATTTAGTAAAGAAGATGAAAATATGCAAGGAAGACCTAAAGGTGGTAAAAACAATTATCATTCAAAAGAAGAGAAAATAAAAATAGTAAAAGAAATGTTAGACTGTAATCTTAGTCCACTTGATGTAGAGAAAAAGTATAATATTTCTTATTCTTTGGCAGGAAAGTGGAGAAAAGATTATTTAGAAAAAGGAGAAGGATCTATTAAATATCCAAATCTTATCAATAATAATTGGAATACTACTAGACCATTAGAAAAAATAACATCAGATACAACAATGATATTGATATGGTTTAAAAGACAACGATATGATTGGACATATTATGTTGATGCATTTGATGATTCAATAATAGAATCAGTTTTTAAACCATTTTATCATGGAGTTAATATATCTAATCATAAATTGGCTTTAATTGATATGCATGAAAATAAAATAAAAAGAGGATCTAAAATCGTCTTTAAATATATTATTATTTTTCTTTTATTTCAGATTCATATAATTTTTTGTATTGTGTACATCTTTTTAAAAGCTGTTCATGTGTACCTGAATCAATTACTTTTCCATTATCAACAAAGAAAATTTTATCACTATTTAAAATTGTTGAAAATCTATGTGCAATTATCATAATTGTGTATTCATTTTTAAGATTGTCTATAGCTTCCTGAATTTGTTTTTGTGTTTCATTATCTAGGGCACTTGTTGCTTCATCAAATAATATAATTTCAGTTTTTTGAATTAGTGCTCTAGCGATGGCTAATCTTTGCTTTTGCCCACCAGATAGCATAACTCCACCTTCACCGACTACTGTATTATATTTTTTGGGTAAAGATTCTATAAAATCGTCTAGGCAAGCCATTTTGCATGCCTTTTTCATTTCATCATCAGTTAAATCCTTTTTTATTATTTTTAGATTATCTTTAATACTCATATTAAAGATATATGGATTTTGGCTTATGACAGATATATTACTTCTAAGAGAATCTCTGTCTAATTCTTTTATATCAATATCATCAATCAAAATTTTTCCACTATAATTGTCATATAATTTGCATAATAAAGAAAATATAGTAGATTTACCAGCTCCACTTTTACCAACAAATGCAACAGTTTCATTTGCATTTACTTTGAAACTCATATTATTTAAAACATTTCTTTCATTATCATAGGAAAAAGAAATATCTCGAAATTCAAAATCACCATTGATTGTATCTAAATGTAATTTTCCAAATTTTTCCTTACTAAACTTCTTTTCATCCATTATTGAAAAAATTCTATCGCAAGAAAGATTAAATCCTTTTATTGTTTTAATTAATGTTCCACTATTATTAATAAAATCAGTTACTTTTGACATAGAATTATATAATATAATTGCAACTGCAATTTCCATCATGCCATTGTATACCAATAATGCTATTAAAGATATTAATAGAAATCTGTAAATAAAGATTGAAAGCCAAAAAACAAATTCCCATTTTCTATTTGTATCGTCTAATTCATATCTTTTTTGATTTAAGACTTCTACTTTAGAATTCAATATGTTTTTAAAACTATCATAGGCATTTAATATTTTTATATCTTTTGCTCCTCTTACAGTTTCACTAATAAAACTTGTAGTTCTTTCATTTTCTTCTTTAAATGCTTTATCTTTTGTAGAATAATTTGTTTCTCTATGTAATGCTATTATGAAAATAATTATAGTGCATAATACAAAATATAAAAAAGCAATCTTATTCAATATAAATATTGTAACAAAGACACCTATGTCTGATAACAATTGTCCTAATACTTGTATTAAATCCTTAAATAATGTTGCTAAACTACTGGTATCACTTGATATTCTTTGGATAAATAATCCTGAACTATTTTTATCTATACATTCTTTTTTTATTGTTAATATTTCCTCGCTTAATGAAGACTGCAAACCAGTAAATAGATTTTTGTATATTTTTTGGTAACATCCTCTTAAAAAATAATAAATTGTATTATGTGACAATTCAATCAAGAAAACAAGCAATGCAGTTAAAAATAACCCAAACATATCATTATTTGTTAATTTTATGATTAATCTAGCACTTAACAAGATAACAGATATTCTAATAGCAACAAACAATATGTTGTAAACAATGCATTTAAAAATAAGCAATTTATTATTTTCTGCATATTTCCATAGTTTTTTAAAGTTTTCAATAAATAATTTCATAAAGTACCTCACATCTTACATTAAATTATACCATTAATTTTATCAATTTTATCATTTTTAAAATACCTTAAATTTATGTCAAAATTCAAATAGAAATTAGTTGTATTAACAACATTCTTTATAAGTGATGAGTTTCAAACTATCTTACTTATCGCTCCCACAAAAACATTTTACATTATAAGATATATCTCAAAAAAAAGATATTAAAATTATTAATATCTTTAATCCATCATTTTAATTAACTTCATAGATAGTTCAGATGTATCTATTTTGTCATCTTCTGAAATATCAATTAATCTATCTAAAGTTGAATCAGAAACATATCCTTTTTCTCTAAGTAAATAGTTAAATATGTTTCTTAAAACCACTTTGTTAATAGAAAGATTACCTTGTCCCAAGATAGTAATAAACTCATCTACAACAGGCTTTCTATCTTGACTTATACAATTATCAATATAAGAATCCAATTTATCTATAACAGAATTAATATATGAAGTAATATCAGGCATATTATATCCCATTCTTTGCATACCTAAACTGATCTTAGAATAATTATTAATTTCATAATTAAGAAATTCAAAATAAGAAATTAATTCAATCAAATGATTATCATCAATCAATTTACCTCTAAAGAAACAATGTGTAGCATTATCATTATCATAATTTGAAAAATAACTCTTTCCAGCTATTTCTTTAGTCATTGAAATAAAATACGTATCGAATGAATTACTCATTAAATCAGGACATATTTCATCATCATTTTCCTTTGTATAATCATATTTGTCTTCAAAATAATCTATAAATAAAACATTATAATTTTTAATGTATCTTTCAACTCCTAAAATATTACAATTATTATCAAAAACTAAGTAAATATCATTTCCATCATCCGGAACAATAATAATATTATCTCTAAATATTGCATATTCTGAATTAACTCCATAATTACTACATACCCTTTTCAACTTTTCTTTTAAAGACTCTATATTTGCCATATTCAATTCTCCTCTAATTTATTTTCTTATCATCTTTTTTTGATTTCACTTTAGCAATTTCATTCATATCAAGTAATCCATACTTCTCCTAAATAGCAACTTTCTCCCAAAACTCTTTTTGTTCTTTATAATATTCTATTTTTTCACTAGTCGATAATTCTTTAACTTCATCACTACATTTTTCAAGACGTTCCTCTACCTGATATTCAACATCTTTTGGTACCGTTGATAATTCCTTATATCTTTCCAATGCTTTTCCTAATTCATCAGCATCAACGTCCATATTTACATTAGGATAAAGCTTCTTAAAACGATTTTCTGCAATTTTCCTTGATATTTTTAAAGTAGTTGGAAATGCAACTACCATTGTTTCGATTCCACTAGCAATAGTACAAATTGTAACCCCTACATCACCAAAGTTTAAAGCTGATGAAGCAAAATATGTTAGGGTAGTAAATCCTAAAACAGATAAAGCACATGACCCTCCACATACAAGTGAGGCAATATTTCCATAAATATCCCCACTACGTACAATATCTTTCTCTAAACAATACAACTTAACATACATTTCATAATTATCATCATTTATATCAAATTCTGTTTGTAATTCTTTTTCATTATTTTTCTACATAATCTACCTCATTTTTTCATAATATACTAACATATTTCATTACTTTTTAAAAGTCTTTTTAAATGTTTTTTCTCCATCTATGGCATTAACAGTTTTTCTTAAATAGATTGGATTTAATAAAATACTCATACCGGGATTAACTTCTCTATACATAGATTCCAAAAATAATCTCTATAGATAAAATAGAACATTTGACTAAAAGCTCCACTTCCTGATTCAAAGGAAGTATTAAATTGTCTATAATCTTTAAATTGCTTAAATAAATCTGAAGTATTCTTAAAAACAATAGTTTTATCACTTCCAACTATTTCATCCCACACAACTTTATCCTTTAGTTCCATTTTAGAACAATCAATGATATCAAAATTAAAATCAAATTTTGGTACATAAGAAATATCATCATCATCCATAACAATAAGTTGAAATAAGTTTTTTTGATTTTCTACCATATATTTCAACTTCATTTTACAATCTTCTTCGGATTCAAATTTTATTTCATATTCATCAATACTCATAATTTTTCTCCTTTAATAAAAATTATAATATCATAAAAAAAAGATAAAGTAATAATATAACTACTTTATCTTGATAGTTTTTTTATTTTAGGTACATCAAATTCTTCTTCAAGATCTAAATTTTCTATTAATCTTGCAGTATCTCTATAAATATCTCCTCCACTAATACCTATTTCATTAGGTGTTGAAATAACATAATCAGTATCTTTCAAATTAAAAAATTCTCTTAATGGTTCCTCTTCTAATGTGCTACCATATCCCCATGACCAATCAACTTCAAACGGTATACTTTCTTTGACTCTAAATAGAATTCTACGTAAAAATTCTCTTCCAACTAATGGAAAGTAACATTTCTTTATATCAAGCATCATATCAGATGGTTTTTTCAAAACAACCTCAATATTAACTATTTCTTTCCCACATTCTGCAGTTTCTCTAGCAACAAAGTTAACTATATCACCTTTCTTTTCTAATGCATCAACTATATATAATGTTGCAAGCCCTCTATTAAATATTTCCCCATCTTCAACATAATGTGGATAGGATAAGGAAAAGTACATATTTCTAATTGTACCTTCCTTTTTCCTATCATACTTCAACATACACTCAGGTACTTCAGCTGCAACCAAAGGAGCAAGTGGTATTCCTCCATATAGACCTCTTCTTAAACTTCTATTATCAGAAACATCAATAGTAGCATTTTGCATTCTTTCACTTGCAACTAAAAAATTATTAAATCCACGATTATATCCATCAACAATATAGTCAATAGATTCTTTTAAAGGAGCACCTGCAAATTCACTACTTCCAGTAAGTGAAGCTTGCTCATTAAAAATAGTACTATTTACTGTAGGATTAGATTTTAAATAATAGTATAAATCTGCTAAGTTATCAAATTTTACATTATAAATTGTCTTACCATCTTTCTTATCTATACTTAATTTCATAAACAAATCTCATCCTTTCTTTACTTATCTTCTCTTAATTCTTGGTTCTACCATATTATTGAATTTTCTTAGTATCTTTTCTGCTCCATCATTATACTCAGATCTTTTTCTATTATTTAAATATGTATAAATACTATTTAATGTATCAACATCTTTTGTTTGAATAAAATAGTATTGTAATAATTTTTCCATATCAAATGAATTATCCTCTAAGTCTTCTTTTAATTCTTCTGCATCTCTAGTAGTAAATATTCCTATTGTATTTGGTTCACCACTTATTGTTGAAATATTTTCAACAGCCTTTCTGAATTGTTTTACAAAGTTTAACCAATCTTGATAATCAACTAATATTCTATCTTCAATTCTATTATCATATCCACATTCAACAGCTTTTAATCTTTGCATTACAGACTCATCCATTTTTTGTCTTGTATTATGAGCAACTGTTCTACCAGATCCATTTGTGTTACCAGCAGCAATCATTCTAAAGTTAGGATGTCTTTTTGTATTAAGTCCATCTGGGAATGTATATGATGTATTGTTACCTCCAGTGAATCCATTTAATACAACAGTAGCATTAGCAACTCCATTATCTAACTCATCTAAGAAAATAATATCTCCATACTTATAACATCTATAAAAGTTTCCTGGAACATATTGTCCAGTAGCTGAGTTAGTATAACCTAAGATATCTTGTTCATATATTACATATCCATTGGTTACAACATTTGCATTTAAAATACCAGCTAATTGATTATTAACCATATATGTTTTCCCACATCCACTAGGCCCATATAGATAAGGCGCACGTCCCTTCATTACAAACTTCGCAACATCATCAAACTTCTCATGAAATATTTCTCCTTGAGATTCTAACTTATCTTTTATTTGTAAAAATTTATCAAATCTTTCCTCAAATGGAATTCTACTATCAAAGAAATAATTAACTTTAGGATCAACTATTCTTTCTTGTGGAATTACAATTGTTGGAGAAGTAATTATTCTAGTAGTAGGAGTATCTCCCTCCTGTGGCACAGTTGAAACATGTTCACTAAGAACTTTTAAACCTTGTAAATATGAATCACTTTGTTTAGTACTCTCAATTAATTCTTTAATTCTCTCATTACTATTAATATATTCTTCTAATTTTTCAACAGAAACATCACTAGCAGCATTTATCCTTCCAAGTTGTACTTCAACTGCAGATCCTATTTGCTTTACAATCATTTTTAATTCTTCTTTTTTCTTTGATAATTCTCTTTGTAATTCTGCAAACAACTCTACTTTTTGATTATTAATAGAATCCTTCTCTTCACTAAGTAATTCTAAATATTTAGCATTAAAATCCTCAAGTATCTTATTAGCCTTAATTTGTAATTCCTCTAAAGATTTAATCTTCATATCAGTTAACTCATCACGACTCATTTTTACTTGAGCTTTAATTTCTGCAATAATAGAAGTCGCAGTATTAATAAGTATTTGCAACTTAGAAGACTCCTCATTAATCATATCTAATTTACGATTAATTTCAGCAAGAGTACCTCTATCAACATCATAAATACCATCACGTTTTCTATCTTCCTTAATTTTTCTATTAATTACTCTATTAATATCATTATCAGAATATAGATAATCAACTAAACCATTTGTCCTTAACAATTCCCCGAATGAAGATAATAAACTTCTATCATCTAAATAATACATTCTTGCCTTGAAAGGATAAGAAATAAGTTTAGCTAAGTTATCTTGATTATCAACAGAAAAATTTTCTAGATTAAATTGCTGCTTAATCTGATTAAGAGCCTCTAATACTAATTCTTTATTATCAAAAGCAGAAGATAACTGCATATAATATGAAATATCCCAATTACTACTATTATCATATATATTTTCATTTAAAAAATCATAGACATTTTTAAATAAAAGCTTTTCTTCTGTTGTTCCTTTTTTAACAATATCTTTATAAACAGTTAATATATTATTTAATGACTTTTCTAACTCCCAACCATAATCAGAAATATCATACAAAATATTTCCAAGTATCTTATCATCATTAAATTTTTCTCTATATGACTCAAGATTAATTCTACTTAATTCTTGTGCAAAATAACTATTATTTATCTTAGCTCTTGCAACAAGATTATTAAAACTTCCATCAACTCTATCAAATAATCCCATTATTTCTTTGCTCCTTTCTTATATTGCTTAATGGAATCTATTGTGTTGACATCTATATGATCAAAACCATCTAAACTATAATTTGAAGATAAATCTCTATCTTCATTAAGACAAGTAACCTCATACTGATAATCATTATCTTTACCTGTTTCTTTAATTAAGAATTCATTATTTAAATCATAAAGTTTTCTTAAAGTAGTAACGTCTTCCTTCTCATCTAATAAAACTGAAATCAAACCCTCATACTTTGAAAATCCTTCTTTCATTGTTTTTACAATATCTACTCTATCTTCTGAAAAATTTAATAAAATTAAATTATCTCTATAAAGAAGTTCTCCATCTTTTTTTAGATTTTGACTATAAAAACATAGATAAGTATTATCATTTACTTTTAATAAATTAACTGTGTCTTGAATACCCATCTTTTCTAAGAAATATTTTATTTTTTTATAATCTTCATCCAAAATAGTTTCACTACTATCATTAACATAGTACAAATAATCATCTGCATATATCTCTTTTAATGATTCACTATTTAATGGATCATATTCTAATTTTCCTTTATAATTTCCATAATTAAATTCTGATGTAATTTTATTATTAGTTTGTTTGATTGTTCCAGATATATAGTTATCAGAACTACCAATATTTCCAATTCTAAAATGTAAGCAATCATCTTTGTTATATATCAACACACTGGTACTACGAGAGATACCAGAAATACTATAATATAATCTAAATTTTCTATTATATCCATTCATACTATTAATCTCAAAAGTAGGATTTTTTAATATTTCATTTGATATTAATTTTATAGTTTCAAATAAATAAGGTTTATATTTATTTAGTAATTTATTTTCATAACTATAATAATCAATCTGATTATTTTTTTCTTCACTACCTTCTAATACGTAGAAAGAAGCATTCTCTATTAATTCTTTTGTAAAATCTCCTAATAATATAATATTTCTCTTATCTTTTTCCTTATTGTATCTCTCAAGTACTCTTTTTATTAGTGATCCAAATAATGGATCTTTATAATCTACTTCTAATATAGAAGCATTATTATAAACAAGTTTTATTCCAACATATTTTTTATTGTCATTATCAAAAATACTATTTGTGGAAAAAACATAAATCAAATTTAAATTTCTTATCTCATTAATTTTTGTAACGTTTAGCATAAACATTTCCTCTATGACGGCCACGAGTACCATTTAAGCCTTCCAACATTTCGTTAATACTTTGCAATTCCTTGTCATATTCTTCTGAAGTGGCAAGAACACCATCAATAACAGCTTGATCACTAGCAATTCTAGCAGCTTTTTCTTGTTGTGCATTTCTAAATACCTGAATTCCATATTCTAAAGCACTTTGTAATGCTTGAACTGATTCAATTTTTAAACCACCATTAACCATAAGATTAGCAACACTATCTGCATTCTTAGTTATAGCTAAAGCATTTTCTGAGTAAGCCTTATTTGTTGCCTCATTTAATTTTTCTAAGTCACTAGCTCTTTTAGCCTGTTGTCTATTAAAGATCATACTGCTACCTTGAGCTCTTAAAATTGGTTGTTGATCTTCTATATATGATTGTTGCTCCATAACAATATTCATTTCATTATTTTGTTGTTCTGCATAAACAAGCAAATGTTGTTCATAAGAAACATATACTTTTCTTAATTTATCAAGTTTACCATTAAATACACTGGCAATCATTTCTTTCTTCTTAATTTCATTTTCTAGCTCAGCAGCATTAGGTAACTTTTTCATTTGTTCTATTTCTTCCAAATATAAGTAATAATCAGCTTCACCTGCTTGAATAGTAAGTTTCAAATGCTCCATATATGGTTTCATTTCATAAGCAATTTGTTGTCTTAATTTAATATCATTTAAAGACTCCTGCATTTGTTCTTCCATATAATTACAAACAGCCTCAATATTATCACAATAAGCTTGATATCTAGCACCATAGCTATTTTGCTCTTTTTCCCTTTCAAATTTCTTTACTCCAAGTTTAGTCAATAAACTTTTACCTCTCGCAACAATAGCTAATTCTTTCTTACTAGACTTTCTATCACTTTCTTCAAGTTCATCTTCAAAAGTATATAATTTTGCAATCATATCTTCTGATAAAGCTTGTTTTCCCTGTTTAATAGATAACCCTGCAGTATTAGTTAAAATATCTGATATAGCCTGTTTATCATCATGACCATAATATAAAATACTTTCTGGATTATCAAAATCTACTCTTTCAAATCCTTTAGGTAAATTATCAATAACTGCAAGATGTGCATCTCTTACACTTAATTCTTTTGTATCCTCAACATTAACATTAATAAAATCTTTCATAACTTTCTTCCTCCTATCATCTAAAGTCTTATATACAAAAAACAAGACTCTTAACTAGAGTCTTATTGTATGAAAAAAACAAGACTCCTTTTCTTATTAAAAGTCTTGTTCTTTATAAATAACCCAGATAATAGAATTATCGACATTGTTGAGTTATTGCATCCTAAATAGAATACATATTCTTGATGGAACTACTCCCTTTCAATGACTAAATATTACCATATTTTTTTTAACTTGTCAATACCAATTCGTTCGCATACGTAGCAATAGCCTCATATGAGCAATTTAAAGATGTTGAAAAACAAAGAAAAAATCAGCTTGACATTAGCTGATTTTATTTTGAAATAACTTCACAAATTAATTTAGATATTTCTGTTGGATTATCAATAGGAAGCCCTGCAATCATTCTTGCTTCACTATATAGTATTTTTGTATATTTATCAAATTCATCTTTATCTTTTTTATAAAGTTTCTTTAACTTATTACTAATAGGATGTTTCTCATTAATTTCAAGAACAGTTTCTGCTTTAATACCCATATCATTAGGCATTGCATCAAATACTTTTTGCATTTCTATTGAAACATCACCTTTAGTTGTCAAACAAACTGGATGTGTTTTTAACTTATTACTAAATCTAACTTCACTTACTTCAGATAATTTTTCACACATATCTTTTAGTAAGTCACTATTATCTTCATTAGCTTTCTTAGTTGCTTCTTTTTCTTCATCTGTTTCAAGATCTAATCCCTCATCAGTAACATTCTTAAATTTCTTAGAATCATACTCCTGAATTGCAGTTACACAGAACTCATCAACATATTCAGTTAAATATAAGATATCATAATCTTTATCTCTTACTTGTTCAACTTGTGGAAGTGAATTAATCTTATCAACTGAAGATCCTGATGCATAATAAATTGTATCTTGTCCATCTTTCATCTCAGAAACATATTCAGAAATACTAATTAACTTCTCATGTTTAGCAGAGTAAAACATTACTAAATCCTTTAACTTATCTTTATCTGAACCATAATTATTATAAACACCATATTTTAATTGAACACCAAAAGTCTTAAAGAATGAAATATATTCTTCTCTATCATCCTTCATCATAGATTCAAGTTCTTTTCTTATTTTACTTTCAATATTCTTAGCAATTAGTTTAACTGCCTGAGATTCTTGAAGTATTTCTCTTGAAATATTTAATGACAAGTCTTCAGAGTCAACTACACCTTTTACAAAACTAAAGTAGTCTGGAAGTAAATCTCCACACTTCTCCATAATCATTACACCATTTGAATATAAGGCAAGTCCTTTTTCATATTCTTGAGTATAAAAATCATATGGAGCATGGCTTGGTATAAATAATAATGATTTATAAGAAATCATTCCTTCAACAGAAGAAGAAATAACTTTTAATGGCTTATCATAATCACTAAATTTATCCATATAGAAATTATCATAATCCTCATCTTTTACTTCGTTTTTATTTTTCTTCCAAATTGGAACCATACTATTTAATGTTTCAATTTCTTTAGTGTCTTTATATTCCTTTTTTTCTTCATCAACTAATTCATGATGAGTACATTCCATCTTTATTGGAAACGCAATGTAATCAGAATATTTTTTTACCAATTGTTTTAATTCATATTCATCTAAATATTTAGAATACTCATATTCATCAGTATCTTCCTTAATCTTAAGAATTATTTCAGTTCCAATTTCTTTCTTTTTACCTTCAGTTATAGTATACCCATCTACACCTTCAGATTCCCATACATATGCTTTATCATCATCAACACTTTTAGATGTAACAGTAATTTTATCACTAACCATAAATGCAGAATAGAATCCTACACCAAATTGACCGATAATATCAACTTTTTCATCCTTAGTCATATTTTCTTTAAAGTTCAAAGATCCACTCTTTGCAATAGTACCTAAGTTAGATTCTAATTCTTCTTTTGTCATACCACAACCATTATCACTAATAGTTAAAGTACGATTGTCTTTATCAAAAGAAATATTAATCTCTAATTTATCCTTTTTTACTTTAACTTTCTTATCAGTTAAACTTCTATAATATAATTTATCCAATGCATCACTTGAATTACTTATTAACTCTCTTAAGAATATATCTTTATTTGTATAAATAGAATTAATCATTAAATCAAGTAATCTTTTAGATTCAGATTTAAATGCTTTTTTAGCCACAATATCATCTCCTATTTTTTTGACTACATTATTTTTATAACACTTATTTTAGCAGTTGTCAAGTATGAGTGCTAAGATATTTTTTTTATAAAGAAAAACACAAGTCAACGACTTGTGCTTAATACTATATTATTCCGTTCTAAGTGACTCAACTGGATCCTTCTTAGCGGCCATTCCTGCAGGAGCAAGTCCAGCAAATACAGTTAATAGAACACTTAATGCGATTAATATAAGTGCATGTACAATTGATAAACTCATAATATTATCAATCTCAGCTAATAAACTAACAACTACATTTATTCCTGAAGATAAAATATAACTAATTACAACACCCAACGTACCAGCAAGTAATCCTTCAATAATTGTCTCTGCTCTAAATACACGTTTAATATCTTTCTTACTTGCTCCAATTGCTCTTAAGATACCTATTTCTTTTGTTCTTTCAAGTACAGAAATATAAGTAATTATTCCTATCATTATAGCTGCAACAATTAATGAAATAGATACAAAAGCAATCATTACATAAGATATCATTTTAACTATACTAGAAAGAGTACTAGTTAACATTTCAATATCATCAACATACTCAACCTTATCTTCTTCACTTATTATTATAATCATCTAAGAATTTCTTAATACCATCTTTTGTATCAGGAGTTTTTGTATAGATACTTATCTCATAAGGATCATCTAAAGAAGCTGCTCCTAACACCTTCATATTATCTTCATATTTACTAGAAATATTATCAAATGGGATTCCTGTAAATACATTTACTTCCTTATTAGCAGTTTGTTCTTTTACAATTTCACTATTATTTGCTTTATTAATATAATCAACAAATAAATCGTGATTATATCCTAAGAAACCATTTACAGAACTATTATCTTTTACTTTAGCAATACCAACTATTTCTACAGTATCAGCTTCATCATATAATTCATTTAAATAATTCTTATCATTTTCTTTACTGATCCAAGCATTATCACGTTTTTCATAATAATCAGTAGCATTAATCAATTTATATTTCTTACCAATTATTTTATTATAATCATATTTAACATCACTTAATTCAGGCTTTTGACCATTATTCATAAATTTAGCAACATCATTTTTGTTTTCAATGTTTAAAGAGTACATAGTAGAAAGATTAATCTCTCCATTTTTATCAACAACTAATAC